>NZ_JAUBTR010000142.1:0-6124 GCF_036705045.1 Microcoleus sp. BR0-C5 | reverse complement strand
CCAGTAATCTCTTCAGGCTTGAATTTTTAAATTTTATAACCATCAATTCTATTTAAAGACCTGCGGAATGTGGGTTACAACAGTCGATCGACTCCCAACTATCAATGCTCGTTATAGTTCTCTACCTTATTCGTACAGGCAGTAATCTCTATTCATGGGGTGGATTATTTTTATCTCTGAAACATAAACTCGCCGTTTGTGATCACAAAAACATTGCTTGCTACCGATAGAGAACAGTCATAACCAGCCTCAACAAGCAAACGCACGAACAGCACAAAAAAGCAGCAGTTTGACCGAAAAAGTCAGGCATTTGCAGGATATTTTCAGGTAAATACAGGTAGAATGCAGCTCCTGCAAATACCTGCACTTGCCTGATTTTGTACTGCAAATACCTGACTTTATACTGCAAATCCCTGACTTTAGCTGACGCAACAATTAACTAATTTTTTAGCGTTTTTAACAAAATCCAAATTGATTTAATAGTCAAGTTCCGGCATCGGAATTGAATTAAAAATCAAGTTGAGCAAGTGTGAGAAAAGTGCCAGGCAGCTAAAATTTATGAAGCGATTTTGTAGCATAGCAGCCGTTATGCAAGTAATAAAGTTGAGGCTGGCCTGTCTGGTTTTTGCGCTCCGTTGAGAATGAAAACGAGACTTCGATAATAAGGCAAAATGTTGTTGTCAGACAAAGCTTTACAGTCGGGTTCAATTTTGTTGTCTGGCTAACTCTGCCAATCTATCGGGTAAAATGTTAGAGTCTGGCAGAGCTTGACAGTCGGGTAATAATTTACCCCCTGACCACGAGAGTCCTTGGTTTTTTAGGGAGTGACGGCGATAGCTGGATGCACTGAGCGAGTTATAGGGCAATGGCACTGAAAAAGGCTTAATCACACCCGCAGTTTAGCTTTCAAGACAGAGCGAGGTTCCTGCATTCGAGGATATGGTTTCGGCCTGCGTTTCAAAACTCTAGGTTCAGAACGCTCAGGTCGAATCGTGAGTAAATTAGTTGCCACCTGTTCCAAAAGAAATTGACGCCATTGTCGCTGTTGGCGTTTTCCTGTAGTTGCCAACAGCGTCAATAACAGATTAAACTGCTGCCTAGTTGATTGGAATGAGAGTTGAAAAACTGTATTTTTTGACGAAGATACAGCCTGCCACATAATGGTACGTAATAAAGTGTAGGCTAATAAGTGTGTCCAGATTTCTTTTCTCACCATCACCGGAGTTTTAGCTGTTAACATCTCCATTTTTAACGTGGTTTTGAGATAGCGTAAATTGACTTCTGCTGCCGACCAACGTAATCCATATAAAGAAGTCAATTTTTCAACAGTGTACCGCTTGGCATCTACCAATGTTGTCACTACAATGATACGCTCATCTCTGAAGCCACGGCGTTTAATTCGTAAGCATACTTCCCGGACGATGAAACTAGACGGCAATGCCTCGAATTCCTCAAGAGTCATGTGGTTGGGACACTGTTGGGGCTTATTCCACACGACTTTGTGGTCGCCAATTCCCAACTTTTTTCCCCGCCTAAAGTCAGTTTTACGGAGATGATTTTTACGGAAAACAGCATCTGCTTCTTGCTGTTTCACTAAAACTAAATCAACATAATTACCATAAGCTTTATCTGCCAATATCACATCGTCGGGGACTAAATTTGCATAAATCAAACGGCTCATCACAATCTCACTGCTTGCCAAGGATGCTATGCCAGCGGATACCACAGCCCCTGTTAGTAATGAAAAGAGTACCACTATTTTAGCGATGGGAAATCCACACCCAGCTTTTTGATTACTGTGTTGCGGATACTCGGCTTGATTAGCAGCAGTATCATTCATCAACACTGTTGTCCCATCTAGTACCCGCACCCGTCGTCCACACCATTGTTGTTAAGCGAGGAACTTCCTTTTCTAGGGCTTCTGCGACTATTGGTACTAACTGTTGAACGAGTTTTTCTGGTAGTCGCTTACGAGCTTTACTATATGCCCCGGTATCAGAAGAAGGAGACTTGACTCCGGCCGCACTCAACCACGTACTCATCCGCTTCACGGCTTGACTCAAACTTTTGTCGGGATCTAGTACCTGGGATATCATCGCCCACAAGGTTACTATCGGTGTGTAGATGCTTTGGTAGTAGGTGATCTTCTCCTTCGCTAGAAGCTCGCCTACTAACTCTTCTGGCAGCAGCTTCTCCCAAGGTGAGGCAACGCTCTGCAAAAATTGTTGTTTGAGAATGCACGCACGATTTGGCATTGCCGGGAGAGAGATATTTTGGTTTGTAAGGCAATTATCTATGTATATCTTGCCTTACAGATTTTTTTTGGCTCACTTTTTCAGTGCCATTGAGTTATAGGGCGGGTTGGCTCGGCTAATTAACTGATAACAACGTAGCGCTCGGTTACAGGTTATTGGAGGAGGTGGAGCTTCCCAAAAATCAAGCAGTTGCTGCACTGCAAGAGTTGGCCCCTATTCGCTCTCTCGAAGGTGCGATACTGTCGCGGGCCGCATCACCTTCGGTTGATTTAATCATCTAAACGTCTAGATGTCTGAGTGAGTAATTCAAGATTTATGCAACTGGTAACTCGTGATGAGCGCCTATAGCGAAGCTACCCCGTAGGAAATCGCCGTCAACCCCGACCTTAAGAAATCCGGTGTTGCCTAAATCAGGGTATGAGACAAATCCGTTGAAGCTCCAGAAGCTTTGTGGATACTGGTTTCTATGACTTGCATATTTAGCTTTTCATACCGTAAATCAGCAACGCCCTAAAAATTGCTGGTGAGTGAGCGTCTGGCGATCTGCGGTTTTGTAATTCCCCCGGTGCTGCTTCGAGATACCAGCGGAAACAAAGTTATAAGCGGCCACTTTCAGTACCGCGCCGCAGTTCTGGCACGCCAGCTAAATCCCAGAGCCGGCGAAACAATTCCGGCGCGAGTCCTTGAAATTGAAAATCAAGCGACAGCTTTGGCGCAAATTGGAATACTAAAACATAGAGCCGCTTAGACACTACAGCAGCAGTGCCAAGCTCAGCCCACCGTTCGCTTAAAAAAGGGTGGGGTAATTAAAGGACTAAGCCCATGAACAACAGCAACGACGACCTCGAATCCCTTATCCGCTCTGCCAGCCCGGAGGGCCACAGATCCGAATTGATTCCTGTGACCATCACCCCTGAGATGGCCAAAGGCTATCTCTCCTTCGGGGTGACGATGGCGAGGGAGATTGATGAGAGCGTGATTGACGATTATGCCCAGACGATGCGAGATGGCGAGTGGAAAGCTGGCTCGATACTGATTTTCTGTGAGAAATACAAAATCATTGATGGCTATTACCGATTAGCCGCCGTGGCCCAGTCAGGGGTAGCAGTGGAATTCTACCTAGTCAGGGGAGTGCCTAGCAATCTCTAATCCCAGTTGCCCCATCCGTTTTGCAGATGGGGCTTCATTTTTACCCGCTAGCTATCGGAAAATACTCCTAGCCGCTTACACAGCACAGCCCCCCCAGGGACAGAACCTATTTTTACCCCCAGCCATCGTAAAGCTATGTTATTGTAGACCGGGATGCGTTTGACCGGGGAGCGTTCAAGGCTCAAGGTGGAGGATTTGAGCGCTTAAACAAGACTTTTGAGGGGCGATTGGAAGAGATTTTGAGCCAAATTGCTAGCACGGTTTGGGAAGAGGCTAGCTAATTGATAGAACAATACTCAAAACGTAGGGAGTTCACGCCATGATAGAGGTGCAAAAGCTATATACAGAAATCGGCTTTCGAGTTTCGGGCGAACTGCTTAAACAATTACATGATTGGGAATATTTAGTCGATGAAATAGTTTTTAAAGAACAGCTAGCAACTGGTTCTTACAAAGGACGCTATTCAGTCGAGGGGTTTCTCCTAGAGATGATGAAACAGGCAGAGCAACAGGATAAAATCATGCCTTACTACGGCGCTGGGGGAAGTAGTGGAGCCTGTGCCTATAAATTTCGATTAAATGGTTCTAAATGTAATTTGAGAGTTGAACACTCTCTAACAGGTGATGCTTTAGATTTAGAGGCAGATATAAAGGAAGCGAATGCACTACTCGAAATGGTAAGAGAGCCAGAGATTCAGTTTTCTTTTTTGCCATATGTGACTGATGAGGAACTTGACCACCCTTGGACTGGAGAGCGAAATTCCATGCTTGTTTGTAAGATTGCGGGGCAGGAATATGAGACTTTAACACAGTGGAAAAACTGGAGCGATGAGCAAGCTCTTACACCCCGATATATTTATCAATTTGCTCAAGTGAGTCTGGGAGCTACAGGCTTTACCGTCAAACTTGAAGATACGGAAACAGGTGATGTGATTGATGCTACTGACTACGAGAATTGGTAGATTATAACTCTCTGTCATCACTCTAGGTAATAGTTCAAAATTTTTAAGGTCTTTTCTTATGGGTGGTCACATATATGATTGTTTTATTTACAATGAAGAAAACTACTTGTTACTTGAGATACAGCATCGCTTAAAGCAGCCAATTGATTGGATTGAAACTACATCAGAAGGGTATATATTTCCTGGTCAAGTAATAAGTGATTTTCTAGAGGATGAAGGATTAGAATTAGCCGACGTGATAGAGGGAAAAGGCTTAATTAGACCGGAAGACTATGGAATGCAACCGTGTCCAATGAGTTTGGCGAATCGATATTCTTATTCTATTTATGAAATTACTGATGAAGGATTGTTTTTGAAAGAAATGACCATGGGCGACGTTGCTGATGGTCATAAACCCCTACAAGGAGTTATGCCAACATTGCACCTAGGGCTGTCTTTCAAGGATAGCTTTATCTATAAAAATTTAAATATTTTTACTCCATTAACTGGAAGAGTTCTTTTATGTAAGGGTCTAAATTATTCATTTATTTCGTGTGGTCTTATACCCGATATTGCTTGCGAAACTCTTTTAAAAATGATTTTTGATAAGGGAAAATTAGTTTTAATTCAAGACCTTTCATTAGGTAATGGGATAGCGCGACATATGGAGATCCAAAGGCAAAAGAGTGAAGGTTCGGTCTAACAGCACCTAAAACCCTATCAGGGATTGAAACCGCAAATTGGCTGTAAACTTCTCTCTCTAGTTTACAGCCGGAAATAACCTAAATGAGGTGAGGAATTGAACTATTTTTGGAATTAGATTCTAGGTGTCACAAATGCAATGACCCCTGCTCCATGCTCGTGATTCCTCCCACCGCTTACTGCTATTTGAGAGGAAAAAGGTTCTCCACTGGTTAGCCCGAAAGTGCTAGGCAGAACCCAGGCCCCATTGCTTGAACTATTCCCACTGAAGCGTGCGTGTTCTCGAGCGCTTTGAACCGCAGGTAGGAGGAGAGTGGCCTCAACTGAACTGACCTCAGTGAATTCTGACACTGCTTCTTGACTGCGCTGAATCGCGGAGAGTCTCGGGAATCCGGCGAAAGAAAGTTCATCGTTTAAGGTGTCAGTGAACGCCACGCCCAAAGGTCTGAGTTGCTTAAGTTTTTTTTCTGTTTCACCGCTAGGCTCGGAGTTACCCTGCCCAGTTAGGATGTCGTTACCTCTGCTCTCGGTTGACTCTCCTGTGGCGTTGGCAATAATTAGGTTTTTTAGAGTAACCTTTGTTGAATCATCAACTGGACTACTTTCACTGGTTAGCGAAACCTTATAGGGAAGGGGAGTGTTCGTAACTAGACTGGCACTACCGACTATCGTAAGATGCACACTGGCAAGCGCACTAGCCCCATCGCTTTCTGCTACTTCGGAGGAAAGAACTTCACCCTCTCTGGTGTCAGTGAACGCTGGGCTTGGATTAGTTGCTGGGAAAGGGATGGGGGTATTTGCAAAAATAGGACGAACTCCGGTGGCACTCTCAAGTAGGGTATCCTGACTCTCACTGTCGGTTGATTCATACTCTGAATCAGCAATGGTATCTTTCAAAGAGTCAGACTCGGAGTCATGATTACTGCTCTGCAGCACAATATTCCTATTACTTCTTGGCATCAACATTGCTTATTTCTCCTAATTACTTGTAATTTTGTGTTTCAACCCACATTCCGCAGGTCTTTAAATAGAATTGATGGTTATAAAATTTAAAAATTCAAGCCTGAAGAGATTACTG
>NZ_JAUBTR010000219.1:0-1086 GCF_036705045.1 Microcoleus sp. BR0-C5 | reverse complement strand
AGGCTAGAACGGTATCAAGGGAGCCCCGGCCACTACCAGGGCGTCCCGTTTAACAAGTTGAAGCTGGAGCTGGAAGGCCCCAGTGGATATTCAACATGTCAAGTCTACACCTGAACGTCGGGGTCGATGTTTCTAAAGACACCCTGGATCTGTGCTTCTTTGCCAAAGACCAAATCAAGCACAGCTTCACAGTCAAGAACTCTCCAGCAGGGTTTGAGCAGATTGTAAAGAAGCTGGAGAAGATGGCTCCTAAAGACCAGTGGAGGATCACGATGGAAGCGACCTCTTCCTGCCACAAGGCTTTGGTGTGGCACCTGGCTGAAGAGGGAGTCCCTGCTGTGGTGATGGCTCCTAATCAGGCTAGAAGCCTTGCTAAGGGTCTTGGAATCATCAGAAAGAATGATGCGACAGACGCCTATGTTCTGGCTGTGTGCTCGCAGAAGAACTGGAAAACCCCCAGGAAGCCTCCCACCAAAGAACAGGCTGAACTTCAGGAGCTTTCAAGAAGGATAGACAGCCTTAAAGCTCAGGCGGCTGACGAGAAGAAGAGAATGGGCAAGCCTTCCGCCTGTGCAGAACTCATCAAATCCTGCACGAGAGTCATCAGACTTCTTGACAAGGAAATCCAGCAGGTGAGCCAGCTGTGGCTGGTAAAGCTGAAGCAGAGCCAGGAGCTTGTGAAGAAGCACCGCCTCATGCTGAGCATCCCTGGTGTGGGCCCTGAAACAGCCCGCAAGGTCTTGAGTGAACTCTTCTTGACAGATGAACTAAAGAACGTCAAGCAGTGCATCGCCTACGCTGGGCTGGCTCCGCAGGAATGTTCGAGCGGGACGAGTCTTAACCGAAAAGCCACCATCCACGGGACAGGCAGCAGATTCTTGAGGACAGCTCTTTTTATGGGAGCCATCTCCTGTTCCAGACATGATGCTGAATGCTCAGCCCACTACGACCGAATGCTGGAAGCCGGAAAACCTAAGAAATGCGCTCTGGTCGCCATCATGGCCAGAATGCTCCGCCGGATTGTGACAGTGGTCAACAGAGGAACCGAATGGACCCCAACCCCTTGACAATTTAACACGGTATCTC
>NZ_JAUBTR010000218.1:0-1094 GCF_036705045.1 Microcoleus sp. BR0-C5 | reverse complement strand
GCCCCGGTTGCTAATATATTTACCGCGTCACTGCAGCTCGAAAATAGCTCTATCCCTGCAACCACTTTTAAACAAAAGCTCCTGACGGGATGACAAGAATAGTCCAAAGCTTGATAAAATCAAGGACATAGCCCTCAAACCTCTCTGAGAGAATGGGAGCTTATTGCGTCTAATTTTCATCAATTCCGCAATAGTTGCATGGCAAAGCTCCCTCCCTACTCCCTCCGCTTCGCGGCGCCCACGATTGACCAATCCAATTCAAAAGCTACTATGACGGCGTTGCGCTCGCATCGAATCAGTAAGGCGACCGATGTATTTCAGAATTCCCATAAGCTTGAGCTTGTGTCCTTGTAAAATCGCACAACTATAAGCTAAAGCTATTAAGAATATTAAAGTTTTATAATATTAAAGTTTTGAGGCGGTCGTCACAAAGGTAACTTTTTTCAAGATTATAGCCGACTGTTTGACAGTCCTTAAACATTGCTTCGATACCACTGCGACATTTAAACGCTGTTACAGCTTGTTTCAATTTGCCGATATTGGTGAGTAAATACCAGCCTTCATCTTCGCCAGTATTTCGATATTTTCGTTGCCCATAACCAGCGACATCAAAACAGCCCAATCCTTGCTGCTGATTTTAACTCCTGTCAAATAAAAGCTCGTACCTGCTACTAAACCACACTCACTCAACCGCTTAAATTCCTCTCCTTCTTCTTGAATATAGCGTCCCTGTTTTACTCTCAAAACAAACCTTATGTTCTTTTCACACAGCCCACTTGCCAGCTTAACGCTCGCAAATTCAGGCCTCTCCTAAAAGGACGATTTTATAATTTTTTAGCAGACCAAGAATGGGGCAGATTAAGCTTTGTTGTTCTCGGAGGTTGCTACAGCCACAGCGAAGGCAATATCTGCTACTACAACGGTAAAGCTCTCTTGTCCCCAATCAGGCTAATCATCAACAGATTTTTATCTCGCCACCCCGTTCTATCAATGGCGACCTTCAACTCTTGTTTCTTTCTGGGGGGGTGACAAAGAGGTCTACGAGATAGACTGTATAAGGGTTGCGGCCCGCATACCTTGTTGATAAAAGCGGC
>NZ_JAUBTR010000028.1:4768-92676 GCF_036705045.1 Microcoleus sp. BR0-C5 | reverse complement strand
TATCGCGTTTACTTATAAATCAGCATCAGCAGAAACTGTACTTTTTGTCAATATCTTCTACTGGACTGCCTCTCTAGGTATTTGAGTGTTATCATATATACTTAAAACTATTGATTGCCGATTTTTTTTACTGTCTAGGATGCTAAAAGTACAGCCTGGGTAATTGCAGCTAAACCTCCTGGCATTACAACTAGCGGGAAATATCGTCGGCAGACCGTGTACCAGCTACAAACAAACACAGTGGTTGGATGGGGAAGCGAAAACCAGCACGCTGGACAAGTGGTATTTTTGTTACAACTTGTAACTTTTTTCAAACAACAGGTTTAGTTTAGTTTCACAAAAAAGTTAAATTCCAGAAAGTAAAATTAATTACAGTCGAGTTAAGCTAAAAGTGTTTGCTAAAAAAAGTAATTCAAGCAACCCCGAAACCAACTATTCTCACTTGATCGACACCGACGGCGAGTTCGCGACAGCAAAACTTTCGTGCAGCCAACAAGTCGAACAAGATTGGTATGGAAATATCTACGAGAATTTTCCGGGCATTTACTTCGTTCTAGACGCTTTGGGAAGAGTTTTTTCGCTCAATCAATTCGGCGCGTCTCGCCTTGCCTACAAATCGCAGGAATTAATTTGTCATTCAATCTTTAACATATTTTATTGCCAAGAGCAAGGCAAAATGCAGGCAGAATTTGCCGGATTGGCCCAGCCGGAAAACGGTACGCCCACTCCAAAAATTGCCTGTTGGGAAGGCTGCTTGACTTGCAAAGACGGCAAGATTATTAGGGTAAAAGCAACCGCGCGCCCAATGCCGGCGGTAGATTGGAAAATAGAGGAAAATACCAACGGTCGCTCAATTGCCAATTTCCAACGGCCGGCTGTACTGTTAGTTTGCGAAGAAATTAAGGCGGCTTCGCAGTTACCCACGTCGCCCAACCAGAGAGGAAATTGGCGCAGTCCAACTTTAGCGATCGCAAAATTAGCCAAAAGTCAACTTAAAGAACGCCACAATATAGAAGGCTTGATCCGCGAAGTAACAGAAACCGCTGTCAGTATTGTCAAGTGCGATCGAGCCAGTATTTGGCTGTATGGCGAAGACAAAACGCAGCTTCACTGCATAGACCTTTACGAACAAAATACTAAACTCCATTCTGTACAAATAATTATCACAGCAGCCGACTGTCCGGCATATTTTCAAGCTTTAAAATCTGCAAGTGTGATCGCTACTGTGGCAGCAGAAAATGACCCCAGAACGCGAGAACTTGTCGGTCTTTATTTGCTCGATCGGGGCACTACTTCCCTGTTAAACGTACCGATTGTGCTAGCAGGTAAAATGGCGGGAATAGTCAGCGCCGAACGCCAGGGTTCCGACGGTGATTGGACGGAAGAAGAACACGAATTTACCCAAATATTAGCAGATTTTGTATCCTCAAGTTTGTCAGCTAGCGAACAGTTAAAATTAGAAGCACTGCGGCACGAACAGCAGCAAAACTTGCTGACCCAATACTACGATCAACTAGAAGAAAGAGTAGAAAGACGCACTGCTGAACTCAAAAAAGCTAACCAAAAACTGCAAAAAGAAATAATTAAAAGAAAACAAGCAGAAGCCGAACTACGCCTGCAGCAACAAGAACAGCAAATTATTTTTGATTCCGTGCCGGCGATGATTTGGCTCAAAGATACCGAAAGTCGCCTGCTGCGAATTAATCAAGCCGCCGCTGCATCGAGAGGTTTGCCCGCAGCTCAATTAGAAGGTAAATCTTTTTATGAAATCTATCCAGACGAAGCAGAGCAATATTATTTAGAAGATTTGGAAGTAATAAATTCCGGCGTTCCCAAACAGGGGCAAGTCGAACTGCTACCAACAGTTTCGGGTCAAAAATGCTGGGTGCGGACAGATAAAATACCTTACCGCGATGAAACAGGTAAAGTCGCTGGTGTAATCGTGTTTGCAGTAGATATTACTGATTTAATTAGAGTCGAAAAAGAACTGCGAGAATATCGCGATCGCCTCGCAGAAAAAGTCGAAAAACGTACTGCTATGTACAGGCAAGCTATGACCGCTTTGTACTCGGCAAATACGCAATTGCAACAGCTAATTAACAACAGCTACTCCTCTGGCGAAAATGGCAGCAGCCTCTCAGCATCCCGCTTGCTCGAATGCGAAGCTTATTTTGAAGCAGTTGCCGTGGCTGACCGCGACACAATTTTGAGCGTCAGCAGTAATTTTGCCCAACTTTTCGGTTACGAACCTGCGGAAATGGTGGGAATGAGCTTGCTGGAACTACTGTCGCCGAAATCATACAAACAGGCGCCGCAAATGATTTCTGCAGCCAGCAATACAGTCTGTGAAACTATTTTTCTTAAGCGAGATGGAACTGCTTTTCCTGCTGATGTTCGTAGTAAATTCGTATTTTGGGAAGGTCGTTTAGTACAGGTAAAAGCAGTCCGAGACCTCACGGAACGCAAATTGACCGCAGCAGAATTAGAGCGATCGCGGTCTCTGCTGCACGCTACCTTGGAAGCAACGGCAGACGGCATTCTCGCCGTTACTACCGCCGGAGAAATGATTAGTTATAACGAAAAGTTAGTTCAAATGTGGGGAATTTATGAAGAAGTTAGAAACTCAATGGATAGAACGGTGCGGCTGGCATTTCTCACTAAGCAAGTGAAAGATCCGAGGGCTTTTTTGCAGAGAGTTAAAGAATTTTATAGCGATGCGGAGTCGGAAGGTTGCGATATTCTAGAATTTAAAGACGGCCGCACTTTTGAGCGCTACACGCAGCCGATTCGAGTCGGACAAAATATTATTGGCAGGGTGTGGCGCTTCCGCGATATTACCTCTCGCGAAAAGGTGACGGCAATGTTGGGAGATTCTCAAAGGCGCTTTCGGGCAATTTTTGATTCTTCTTTCCAATTTGTGAGCTTATTGAAACCGGACGGCACTCTGCTGGAAGCTAACCAAACTTCTCTGGATTTTGCGGGAATTAAGCTACGGGATGTGGCAAATAAACCGTTTTGGCTATTGCCTTGGTGGGGAGATGCTGAGGAAGTTCAGGAACAGTTGCAAGAGGCGATTTCTCGATCGGCAAAAGGTGAATTTGTCCGCTATGAAGTGGAAGTTCAAGGTGTAAATCGGACGGCAACTGTTGATTTTTCTCTCAAACCGGTCGCGGATGAAACTGGCAAAATAGTATTGTTGCTGCCGGAAGGTCGGGACATTACTCAAAGTAAGCAAGCCCAAGTCGCGCTGCGGCAACAAATAGAACGGGAACGCCTGATCGGGCAGATTCAATCGCGCATCCGTTCTTCTCTGGATCTCCAAGATATTCTCAACACTACAGTAGCGGAAGTGCGGGAGTTTTTGGCAACCGATCGCGTGCTGGTTTTCCGCTTCCGACCCGACTGGAACGGAGATGTGGTGGTGGAGTCGGTTGGAGAAGGATGGATGCCACTCAAGGGGATGGGAATTGAGGATTGCTGTTTTGCCAATACTTACATCGGACAGTATTTAAAGGGCCGCATTCGTGCCGTAGAGAATATTCATGCTTCTAATTTGACTGAGTGTCACCTGAATTTTTTGGAGACGTGTCAGGTGAAGGCAAATTTGGTAGTGCCGATTGTTCAGCAGGGAATAGAACCGAGGGAAGGTAATAGTTCTTGTCAAGTGCCGAAGTTGTGGGGTTTGCTGATTGCCCACCACTGTTCGGCACCCCGCCAGTGGCAGAAGTTTGATGTGGATTTGCTGAGTCAGTTGGGTACTCAAGTGGCGATCGCGATCGAACAATCTTTACTTTACCAGCAGCTAGCTGCGGCCAACCAGCGGTTGGACGGGTTGGCGAATTTGGACAGTCTGACTCAACTAGCTAACCGTCGCCGATTTGACGAGGTGATCAACCGAGAATGGGAGCAGTCGAGCTCTTCGGAACCGCTATCTTTGATTATGTGCGACATTGACTGTTTTAAACTTTACAACGACAATTACGGCCACCAAGCCGGGGATGCTTGTTTGCAGCAAGTGGCGCGGGCGATCGGGGATGCTTGCACAAACGCACCCGCAGAACGCCTCTATTTGGCTGCTAGGTACGGCGGCGAGGAATTTGGGGTAATTTTGCCAAATACGGATGTCGTGGCTGCACAGGCGGTTGCGGAGGGAATCCGCAGCCGCGTCAAAGCCTTGGCTATTCCCCACATCAAGTCTGTTGTCAGTGATTCTGTGACTCTCAGCTTGGGAGTTGCGGCAGTTTCGCCAAGTCAAAATTCCCCGAAAATGTTGATTGAAGCTGCGGATAAGGCATTGTATCAAGCTAAGTCTGGCGGGCGCGATCGAGTAGTCAGCAGTCATTAGTCATTAGTCATTAGTCAGTTGACAGTTGTCATCAGCTTACTAAAAAAACGATCGCCCTAACTGGCATAAAGTTAGTGCGATCGCGACACTATGAATCAGCTATTTATCTATCAGACTCGGCGCGGAATTTTTACGCATTTCCACGAAGATTGTTACAACACTTCACACAAAGATGGGAAGAGTGAGAGATGCAGAAATTTTTCCTTCTAATGACAACTGACAACTGACTAACCTATTTAGCTAACAGTTTCTGAAACACCCCATACATATCCTCAGCCAACTTTTTAGGATTCCACAAAGGTGCGAGATGTTCTGGCTGCTTAGATTTTACTAAATGCTCTTTCACCGCATTTCTGAAACCCGCATCGCGGCCAAACTTAACTCCCCACTGCGTGTATTCCTCCCAACTCCACGCCGCACCAACATCAAGATTTGCACTTTTCAGAAAAGCGTAACCCATGCGCGAAAGATATTGGTCGCCGGATCGAGTTACCACTGGCAAATTCGCCCACAAAGCCTCTAAATTGTGAGTCCCCCCGTTGTAAGGATAGGAATCTAAAAGCACGTCGGCTACATAATAAATAGCCCGGTGTTCTTCTTCACTTCTGGTTTGCCCTATAAACTTAATCCGACCAAAATCTACTCCCTGAATTTGGCATTCTTCGCGGTAAGTGCTGTGAATAACATCGGGGTCGCCTTGACCTTTGCGGATTAACACACTATCTGGTACTTCCTTCAGAATTGTAACTTGAGCTCGTACCATTTCTGGATTCGTTTTTCTCCCTGGCGCAACGCACAGATAAGTCATCTGATCTAAGCCAATTCCGAGAGCATTCCTAATCGCCTCTCGATTCACAGGAATGCTTTGCAGTGCGCCAATTGCTACCGAACCTGCAGGCAATCTTACTAACTGTTCTAAGTAATTTTTTTCAACACCAGGGGGGTGAGTGTGTTCGTCGCACAGAAAGTAGTGATTATCTGAAATGTAGGGTGCGTCGAATCCTAGCCAAGAAACGCAAATTCCCGCAGGATATTGATACAGCACTTCGACATTTGTTGGGACTGTCATCGAGTCTAAATCGATCAAAACATCCAAGTTGTCTTGCGCTACTTCGGCGAAGATTTCGCCGCCATCAGCAAAGCCGTTTGGATATTTTTTAGGCCAGTAAAACTTGCCCGCCATGTCTTCAAACCGCTGCGTAACTTCATCTCGGTGGAGTTTCCCGGTGACGTAAAGGTGAACGTGGGGGGTGATGTGGCTTAATTCGCGAATTAAAGCTTCGCTGCACCAGCCTACTGAGTGGCGGCGGAAGTGTTTGGAAAGGAAGCCTATTTTTAAAGAACGCTGTTCTTTTGTTTGGTAATTTGCTAGGTTGCTTCTGTTAATCTCTTGGCGCTTAGGAACTGCTTTTTGGTAGTATTCTTTGGCAATGAGTCTGTAGAAACTGGCATTTTTTTCGCGGTTGTCTCGCAGGTGAGAAACTGCAAACAAGAAGATTTCGTAGAGCAGTTTTAGTTCGATTACGCTAAAGATTTCGACCTTTTCGTAGCAGAGTTGTTCGATTTCTTCGAGTTTCTGAATAGCCTGTTTGCTAACACCTGATTGCAGGTAGGAAAAGACGTAGGCTGTAGCTGACATGACTGGGGCATTTTCGCCGCAGTTTTCGCAGTATTTGTCGGCTACGCTGCGGGCTCCGGCGAGGTTGGTGGAATGGCTTAGCAAGTCGCACAATTGTTGGTAGGCTTCGCTAAATTTGGGGTTGCATTGGATCGCCTTTTCAAAATTGGCGATCGCCTCCAACGGCTTATCTTGTTTTTGAATGTGTCCCATCCGGCAGTAAACCTCTGCCCAATTCGGTTTTAATGCCAAAGCTTGCTGATAGCTGGCTAGGGCTTCTTCCAGTCGCCCCTGCATGGAAAAACAACTGCCGAGGTTAGCGTGAACTTCCGGCCAGTCGGGCTTGATTTTGAGAGTATTTTGATAATTAGTAATTGCTTCGTCGTACTTGTTTTGCTGTAAAAAAGAATTGGCTATATTGAAGTGCAAAACTTCTAAATGTGGCTTTAAAGCTACAGCTTTCTGATAGTAAGCGATGGCGGCGTCGAGATTGCCTTGTTGCGATCGCGCGCTGCCGATGTTACCGTAAGCTTCGGCCCAATCCGGTTTAATGGCGATCGCTTTTTCGTAGCTTTCGATGGCTTCCTCGCGCTTTCCTTGGCCCAAAAGTCGATTACCTAAGTTAAAGTGGAAGTCTGCACCGACTAGCTGCGGGTTGAGTTCGGATGTTCTTTTAAAACAGGCGATCGCTGCTTCGATGTTGCCGTGTTTCTGATATACTTTCCCTAAGTTCCAGTGAGCTCCCGCTAAATCTGGATTGAGGGCAATGGCTTGCTGGTAATGGGCGATCGCTTCTTCCAAACGCCCCATTTTGAAATACATACTGCCGATATTGGCGCGCACTTCCGCAAAATTTGGCTGCAATTCTAGGGCTTGAGAATATGAACGAATGGCAGCTTCAGTTTTGCCTCCTGCTTGCAAGGCATTGCCTAAAGTGACGTAAGCATAGATGAAATCCGGTCGAATTTTTAGCGCTTGCTGACAAGCTGCGATCGCCTCTTTAATTTTACCTTGAACTAAAAACTGTTCTGCCAGTTTTTTGTACGGTTCTACTTCTTGAAAATTGGCAACTTGTCCGCTATCTGGAACATTGAGCGAGGTAACTTGTTCGGAAAGTTCGGCGGGGTTGGTAAACGGAGTATTTAAAGTCTCAGTGGTGGGCGCGGGCGGCAAATTGATGCTCGAAGGCTGCAAGCCGTAGCCTTCATCTTTGTTGACAGATACTGGTTGCGCTTCGCCTGATTTTGTTTCTAATTCGATAAAGTTGCTGTCGGTAGTTTCCCGCTCTTTTTGTTCTATCAAACTCGATAGTTTCTCAGCAGCGCTGGCATCTCCCGGTTGCAGTTGCAGCACTTTTTGATAGCAAGTAATTGCTGCATCTAACTTTCCTTGCTGCTGCAAAACGCTGGCAAGCATCATATTGACCGAACACAATTGAGGATTAATGGCGAGAGCTTTTTGGTAATAATTTCCCGCCTGTTCCAATTGCCCTAACTTGTAATACATACTGCCGAGATTCGCGCTAGCTTCGGCAAATTCTGGCTGAATTTTTAAAGCTTGCAAGTAAGCTTGAATGGCCATTTCCAGCTTGTTTTGACTGTGCAAAGCATTGCCCATTGTCAAGTAAGCAGGAGCAAAAGTGGGTTGAAATTGAAGAGCGACATTACAAGAGGCGATCGCCTTTTCAAATTCTCCTTGCAAAACATAAACTTCCGCCAACTTTTTATGAACTTCTGCATCTCCTGGATTAAACTCTAAAGCTTTCTGATAGTTCTCGATGGCGCCACCGAGATCACCCCGATCTTTCCGCCAATTTCCCTTTTGAAAATAATCTCTCACTGCCTCTAAACCTACTAAAGAATTCCCGATCATTTGCTCTGCCACTCTTACAGGTTTTACACTAATACTATTCAGCCATTCTACCCACTTTCGGGAACGCACCGACCAAGTACACCCTCGATTTATATATTCTACCTGCTGTCTCAGATGATTTTCAGCAGTTGCGCCGCCCGCACCCGTATCCTCATTTAAAACTCCGACTATCGCCTCTAAAAACCGCCTTGTATATCCCTCCCAATCTGGTTTGCCCGCCCGCTTCCAATTAGTTATCGATGCAAAATTTTCCACCCCTGACATTGAAACTAGACGGGCAAATCCAGCAGTTGTTTCCGGCAACGCTGCCAATTCACTCGTCACAATCCGGCAACCGCAGGCCATCGCCTCCATCACGGCAATAGATGACGCTTCCAAATAGGTATTCGGGTAAGCTAAAACCGCGACGGAACGCAGTTGCCGGATGAGTTCGGGTTGGGGTGCGGAACCGACATATTCGATGCCTTCTGTTTGCTGGCACTGGCGGTAAAGTTGACCGAAAAAAACTGGTTATCATTGTCGTTTAGTTGGTGTACTTTTATGCTTGAAAATACGTTTAATCTGGTTCCGGGGACAACTTGAGGAATTGCGGGAAAGACTTTTAACAAAATATCGAGTCCGCGAAATGGAGTGCTGGTGTAAGCTAGAATGGGCGGTCGAGATTTATGAGAGAGGATACAAATATTATCGCCGAAAATGTTAGCAAAACAAGGTGCGATCGCATTTCTTAAAACACAACTGCGATTAGAGTCAATCCCAAAGCGCCGGTGAAATTGCTCGCGTTGCCAGTCGCTGACAAATACAAAGGCATCGCAAGCATTTATTTCTCCCTGATTATTGAAATCTTGGAGGAATACAAAGCCCGGTTCGTTATGAATCCACAAAATTAACTTAGTTCGATGCCCCAAAAGCGGTTTGATTTCCAGCGCTTTGCCGACTATATTGACTATAACTAAAAAATCCAGCGATCGCAGCAATTCTAAATTAGATTTGTCCCCCACCCTGCGCCTGCAATCAACGCCGCGCCACATCCCAGACTCGGAAGTATTGTTGAGCAAAAATACCTCGTTTCCCTGTGCAGCCAACGCCTCAGCTAAGTAACAAATAGCCGACTGAGTGCCGCCCAAAGGTTTGCAGTAAGGAGTTTCAATATTGTAATCCCAACTGTAGGTATCGAGAAAGCCGATTTTCATTGTGGCAATTATCCACCGATTGGTGAACTAGATTTTTTTTATTTAACCGCAGAGGACGCAGAGGGCGCAGAGAAAAAAGAGAGAAGTTCCCAATTGAAATAATTAGCGAGTTCCCTCTCTTCTTCTTCTTCCTCTCTGCGTTCTCTGCGCTCTCTGCGGTTAAATAAATCCATAATAAATGGTATAATCTTAAAACTATTAAGGAGTACCGAACATGACCACAGAACAAGATCCCGTAAAATTGATGAAACAGCAAGTCGGCTTTGCAGCAGCCGATCGCGTAAAATCTGGTATGATTGTCGGACTCGGCACCGGGTCAACTACAGCTTATACTATTCAAGCGTTGGGCGATCGCATAAAATCAGGTGAACTCAAAGATATCAAAGGAGTGCCGACATCTTTTCAATCAGAAGTGTTAGCCAAACAGTACGGAGTACCGCTGACAACACTAGATGAAATTGACAGAATAGATGTTGCTATTGACGGCGCTGACGAAGTAGATCCCCACCTCAACTTAATTAAAGGTGGCGGCGCCGCCCACACCCGCGAAAAAGTAGTCGATTACCTCGCCACTCAGTTTATTGTAGTAGTTGACAGTTCCAAAATGGTAGATAAATTGGGTTCGACTTTTCGCGTACCCATCGAAGTTATACCGATGGCATTAACACCAGTGATGCGCGCCATTGAAAAATTGGGTGGCAAACCAGAACTCCGCATGGGCGTGAAAAAAGCAGGGCCAGTAATTACCGATCAAGGTAATATGGTAATCGATGTTAAATTTGATGACATTGCCAACCCCGGAGAAATGGAAAAAATCTTAAATAACATTCCCGGTGTGTTAGAAAATGGTTTGTTTGTAGACTGTACAGATTTGGTTTTAGTCGGCGAAATCCAAGACGGAAAACCAGTAGTCCGGGAGATTTCTAAATAGTCAAAACTGCCCACTCGTGCTCAAAAACTCTTTGTGGAACAGGCATCTTGCCTGTTCAGGAGAATGCTAAAAAAACTCTTTGTGGAACAGGCATCTTGCCTGTTCAAGAGAATGCTGGAATATGGGATTTACCACCAGCAAAAATACCAAAAACAAGGTTTCTTACCCTCTAGCAACCGCCAAGACTATTAAGAAGTTATTAATCAGTGAAACCACTGCGATTGTTACATCTTCCTTCTTCCTTCTCCCTTCTTCCTCCTTCCTTCTCTCTTCTTCCTTCTTCCTTCTTCCTTCTTCTATAGCTTTGACTTTGATTATGATGCAATATCGCAGATTCGGTCGCACAGAATTATCCATGCCCGTCTTTTCCTGCGGTGGCATGAGATATCAGTACAAATGGCAAGACGTGCCAGCCAATGAAATCCCCCCAGACAATCAACAAAATCTAGAAGCGACGATTAGCTACTCGGTTGAATGCGGCATCAATCACATAGAAACTGCTCGCGGTTACGGCACTTCCGAAATGCAATTGGGGTGGATTTTCCCTAATTTTCCCCGCGAAAACTTGATAGTGCAAACGAAAGTTAGCCCCAAACCGAACTCCCAAGACTTCCGCGAAGACTTTGAAAAATCCTTAGCTTATTTGCAACTGGAATACGTGGATTTACTGTCGCTACATGGCATTAATACATGGGAATTGCTAGAGGAGTCTATTCGTCCGGGCGGCTGCATGGATGTGGCGAGAAAGTTGCAAGCAGAAGGGAAAGTTAAGTTTATTGGTTTCTCAACTCACGGCCCTACGGATGTGATTGTCAAAACAATTGAAACTAATCAATTTGATTATCTTAACTTGCACTGGTACTACATCAATCAAATTAATTGGCCGGCTATTGAAGCTGCTAAACGTCACGATATGGGCGTTTTTATTATCAGTCCTTCTGACAAAGGCGGTCAACTTTACAGCCCGCCGCAAAAATTGGTAGATTTGTGCTATCCGTTGAGTCCGATGGTGTTTAATGATTTGTTTTGTTTGTCGCATCCGCAAGTACACACTTTGAGTTTGGGGGCCGCCAAACCTGAAGATTTTAACGAGCATCTGAAAGCTGTAGAATTGTTAGATACAGCCGATAAAATTTTGCCTCCGATATTAGAAAAGTTAGAAAAAGCAGCAATTGATAAATTAGGAGAAGATTGGTTTAAGACTTGGCACGTCGGTTTACCAACTATCGAAAATACTCCCGGAGGTATCAATATTTATGTGATTCTGTGGCTGTGGAATTTGGCGCAGGCTTACGATACGATCGACTATTGCAAGATGCGCTACAACCTTTTAGGTAATGCCAGCCACTGGTTCCCAGGCCAAAAAGCCGATCGCCTCGATGAATTAGACTTGCGCCGCTGTCTAGCGCACAGTCCCCAGGCTGCTAAAATTCCCGGTATTCTCCAAGCAGCCGATCGGCTTTTTGGAGGCGAAGCCATCCAGCGCTTGTCCCAAGAATAATCAAAAAAAAACCCGGTTTCGAGACAGAAACCGGATTAGTGAACCGGAGCACGTGAGTTAGTTACGCGCATACAATTAGCCTATACTTGAGAAACTCTCACAACCATCGCCCATCCGTCTCATCCATTCGGGCGATACAACTTTTTTTCTCAACTCACTCCCATTTTGCTTTAATCTGAGATAAAACAGTTAATAATTCACTTAGGTATTTTTTATGACTCTCAAACGCCGAGATTTCTTGTATTTGCTGACGGCCAGCGTCGGAGCTATTACCGCAGGTGCTTGCCAAGCGTCAGGAAATAATGTATCGCCAGCAAGTCCAGTTGCAGAAAGTCCAAAAATAGCCCAAACTCCGGGGCCTTTTACACTGCCGCCTTTGCCCTACGAATCCAATGCTTTAGAACCGCACATCGATGCACGGACAATGCAATTTCACCACGACAAACACCACGCTGCTTACGTTAAAAACCTCAACGATGCTGTCAGTAAATACCCGCAACTCAAAAATATCACTGCGGAAGATATGCTGCGAGATTTGAGCAAAGTGCCAGAAGATATTCGCACAACCGTGCGTAACAATGGCGGCGGACACCTAAATCACAGTATGTTTTGGGAAATTATGAGTCCCAAAGGTGGCGGCGAACCCACAGGGGCAATTGCAACAGCAATTAAGCAAACTTTCGGCAGTGTTGACGCTTTTAAAGAAAAATTCAATGATGCAGGTACAAAGCGTTTTGGCAGTGGTTGGGTTTGGCTAGTCCGCACAAAAGCCGGCAAACTTGAGATTGCAACTACTCCCAATCAAGACACTCCTTTCATGCAGGGAAATTATCCAATTATGGGCAACGATGTTTGGGAACACGCTTATTATCTCAAATACCAAAATTTGCGCGCCGACTACTTAAAAGCTTGGTGGAATGTTGTTAATTGGGCGGAAATTAACAAGCGCTACGAAAAGGCGATCGGGTAGTTTTCAATTAGATGAAATACAGGACACGGCGCCGTGCCCTTCTTCGTGTCAACTTAAGACTGAAACCCCTGAGAAATCTCGCTTTTAGCCCAGTCTCGATCCCCCTAAATCCCCCTTAATAAGGGGAGTAGGGGTTGACTTTGAGCATATTTCTTGTCCCCCCGACCTAGGGGCGGTGCGACCCCTACTCCCCGTGCCCGCCCTAAGCGCCGGGGGGATCAGGACCTAATCGGTAGACGGTATACTAATACTACTTTTGACATTAAGTTGACACTAACGGGCAGTGCCGTGTCCCTACTAGCGCACGGGACGCTCGAACTGCTGTACAACTTTCCGCAAGTAAACACAGTGCCGTGCCCCTTGACTCGTCGGCGTTGTGAATGCTTCGACTGACTCAACGGTGCCGCCCAAATGCTCGATCGCCCTTTGCAACTCCGTCTCTTCCTCCACCGTCCAATTCCCACGGTAAAGTACCGCCAAACCGCCATTTTTTAGCAGAGGCAGCGCGGATTTAGCGCAGAGAGGAGCGGCTCCCACTGCTCGGAGAACGGCTAAATCGTAAGCTTGTTTGTGCTGTGGCTGTCGGGCAATTTCATCGGCTCTGCCCAACAAAGTCGCCGCATTTTCTATCCCTAAAGACGGCACAACTGTTTCCAAAAAAGTAATTTTTTTGCGGGTAGAATCGAGCAAAGTAACTGATAGTTGTGGCAGGGCGATCGCGATCGGCAGGCCCGGAAAACCCCCACCTGTCCCGATATCGATCGCTTTCTGCACCGACTCCGCGGCAAAGTCGGGATTTTCCGCCGAATTATGATTAGCTGGCAGCAGTCTGGCAATTCCCCGCAGAGAATCCCACAAATGTTTTTCCCAAAACTCCATCGGTTCGGTAATTCGAGTTAAATTAAAGGAGCGATTTCCCTCGACAATTAACTCATAAAGTTGCTGAAATTGTTGTTGCTGCGACTCATCCGGCTGCCAATTCAGCGTTTTTTGCCACAACTCGTTCATCTGGGGCAACACAGGCATTGTAATCTGATTCATCTTCTATTCCCACTCTTTTGTAAGCTCGGCAAATTCTCTGCACTTAAAAACGCTTCATAATGCGATAGACCCGCCGCACTAACGAATGACTAATGACTAATGACTAATGACTAATGACTAATGACTAACAAAACTCGTTTCCTTAGCTTCTAATTTAGCCCGATCGACCTCCTGCAAATCCCCGTGGTTTAGAGTCCAAAATTTATCGGCTACACTCAACAAATCGCTAGCATCGTGAGTAACAATCAACAAAGTCCAGTGACTTTTCAACTTACTCAACAAGCTTACCAACTGCCGCCGCATCGACCAATCCAAACCCGCCGTCGGTTCGTCCAAAAGTAGCAAATGCGGCTGCCGAATTAGCTGCACCGCCAGCGCTACCCTCCGCTGTTGTCCGCCGCTCAAAGCGTGGGGGGAAGCGCGCAGCGGCAAATGTCCGAGTCCCACTTCTGCCATTGCTGAGTTAATTTGTTCTTGTCCCAATTCAGGATGCCCCAACCGCAATTCTTCTAAAATTGTGCCTCCGCAAAAATGCCTTTCTGGAAACTGGAAGACTAACCCTCCTAACTGTTGCAAGTGTTCCGGTGTTAATTCCTGTTCCCGCCAGCGGATGTCGCCGCTAGTTTTTTCGGCTAAACCTGCTAATATTTCTAATAGCGTACTTTTGCCTGAGCCGCTGCGACCCACAATCAGCCCCATTTGCTGCGATGGCAGTTCTAAGTTAATATTTTTCAGAATAGGATTCGGACAGGCGGTAGGATGATATACTAAGTTTTTTAGATAAAGCATTAACGGCAGTTGTTAGTTGGCAGTTGGCAGTTGGCAGTTGGCAGTTGGCAGTTGTTAACAGTCAACAATCAACATTCAACTATCAGAAAAATAGTTATTGTTGGAGCGGGGAACTTCGGGTTGTGCTATTGATAGTTAAGGCTGTTTTTGGCTGGGGTCGATCGCACACAATTATTTTACATAAATCTTAACAAAAATTTCCTTTTTTTTTCAGGAGTGGCGTTTGATTTTTCTGTTTTTTCATGGTATATTTTAATAATGGAAATCTGTCCGTCAATATATTACAAGTCACACTTCGATTATTAAAATATACCGCAACAGCTAGAAAAAATCAAGCAAATTTCACTCTTTTTTTGGTCGCGGCCCGAAAGTCTGAAAATTTCACTCTCTTGTTTCTAGTTTACAGTATATTCCATTGAGAGAATTGACGATGACGAAAAACCCTTTAGCATCGGTGGGCAAGCAAATGTTAAGTTCTAAACAGACAGTGCGGGCGATCGCCAGTGCAGGAGCGATCGCCCTCAGCATCTGCATTAACTCAGCAGTAGCGGGCGATCCCTTTCGCAGCAGCAACCCGCAGGCGATCGGGCCCAACACCGAAACCGCTTTCAAAACAATGTTTCAGCAAGGAAACTACAAACAAGCAAAAGCTCAAATTGAACAAGCACTATCAGCCGAACCAAACGAGCCGCTAGCCTATGCGATGGCAGCCTCCCTATCCTACATCGAAAAAGACTTCAACTCGATGAATTCCTACGCGCAAAAAACCCGCGAAGTCGGCGAAAAATTGGCGAAAACTAATCCATTGCGCGGCAATATTTACACAGCAGCCGGCCACTTTCTAGAAGGGGCGAACATTATAGCCAAAGAAGGAACAGCCAAAGGCGCGCCCCAAGCTTTGAGTAAATTGCGAGTAGTATTTCAATACCTAGAGGCCGCCGACAAAATAGCGCCCAACGACCCCGAACTCAACCTGATCAAAGGCTACATGGACTTAATGCTAGCCACAAACCTGCCCTTTTCCAACCCCAACGAAGCAATTCAAAGACTCGAACAAAAAGCCTCTCCCCGCTACTTAGCTTATCGCGGCATGGCAGTAGGCTATCGAGACTTAAAAAAGTACGATCGCGCTTTAGAGTTTGCCAACAAATCCCTAGCAGAAACGCCCAATAATCCAGAAGTTCTCTATCTAAAAGGACAAATCTTGTTTTCCCAATCCCAGGGAAAAGACAGCAACAAAACCTTACTTGAGGAAGCCCGAAAAAACTTGGACGCAGCCTTAGCAAAACCTGACCAACTGCCGCGTAGTTTAGTAGCCGAAATCTTCTTTCAGCAGTGCAGAACCCGTAACCGTCTCGACAGCAAATCTCGCGCCTGCGACCCCATGCGCGATAAAATTAGAGATGCAGATGGAGTCTGGGGGCCGGCGGCCTTACCACCACTATAAAAACACCAAAAAACTATGCAAGTAGAGTTTCGCGAGTTTAACCCCTTTGACCTCTGGATTTGGCTGAAGTTCAGCAACGTGCCTTCAAACGGTGAAAAACAGTATGTTGAAGAAGTGTTTGACTCTTGGTTTTTCTTGGGAAAACTTGGAGGATTTAATGCGGAAAATTTGCAAGTTCAAGATGAAGGCTTAGACATCAGTGATATGAATTACGATGTTAATCTAGCCGACCAAAGCATGATGGCTTTGATGCACAATATGGGAGAAATGGAGTATCAAGGTTCTTGGGCTCGTTGCTGGTTTGATTTGGGTACTAGCGATGCAATTGGACTCGATGTTTTGATTAATGTTTTCCAGCAACTCAGCAAAGAATTCGTAACGATTGAAAAACTAATTATCGGCGGTGAAAATATAGACTGGCCAATTGAAAATAGGAGGAGCAGAGAGGGTTTTGCCGCCGAGAATTAGTCATTAGTGATTACTCATTAGGGGCGGCTTCTACTCGTTACTAGGAAGAGCCTGGTAACACATATCCAGAGGATCTGCCTCCTATTTTGCTGCTCCGAAAGCGAGGCAGAGCATCTGGACATTGATTCCTAGGCTCTGCCTAGGAACCAGTTAATGATTGATTACTAATGACTGATGACTAATTATGCAAAAAGGTAAAATTCGCGTAATTGTTTTAGGATTAATTCGATCGGGCGATCGCATCTTCGTTTCCGAATGCTGCGATCCGGTAAAACAAGAAACATTCTACCGCGCTTTGGGCGGCGGCGTAGAATTTGGAGAGCACAGCATCGACGCTTTGCAAAGAGAGTTTCAAGAAGAAATTCAAGCCGAGTTAACAAATATCAAATATTTGGCTTGTTTGGAAAACTTCTTTGTTTATAATGGCAAAGCCGGACACGAATTAATACAACTATACCAGTGCGATTTTGTAGATTCCAAATTTTATGAATTGGAGAGTCTGGATTTTGCAGACGGAGATGGGGAACATACTGCATTTTGGATACCGGTCGAGCGCTTTCGATCGGGCGAATTGCGCCTAGTTCCCGACAAATTTATCGACTACTGTGAAGGCTAATAACTCAACCCATACCAAAAAATAAATACCTGATATGGGAGAATTAAACCTAAAATATTTGCCGTTGGGGCGGGTTTCACCTGAAATATTGGCGATAACTAACAGGATGAATAAACCCGCCCCTTCCTTCCGCCCCGCGCGTTACCTTGATCTACCGTACATTTGGCAGCTTATCCAACACGTCATAGAGAAGAGAGTTAATAAAACCGAGGGCGATCGCCCCAAGCATTGCACTCCAAATTCCCCAGCGCAACCGAAATCCTTCGACTAGCCAAGCCGCAAATCCAAACATAGCAGCGTTGATAACCATCGCAAACAAGCTATAAGTGGGCAACGCAAATGGTTCAACATTTCCCACAAAAACCGGCCGCACCAAAGCATTCAGCAATCCAAAAACGGCAGCCGAAATCATCGCTTTTCCAAAACTGTCAATATCTACCCCGATGGGCAACTTGGAAAGAATAAAAAAGCTCACAGAATTAACCAGCCAAGCAATTGCCACCGAAAAGATGTCGAGCTTCATTTGGCAATCTCCTCGAAAAAAAGCTAAACATTAAATCGGAACAACAGCACATCCCCCTCTTGTACAACATACTCTTTTCCTTCACTGCGAACTAAGCCTTTTTCCTTAGCCGCATTCATCGCGCCCGTAGCAACCAAATCTTCATATGCTACAGTTTCGGCCCGGATGAAACCCCGTTCAAAATCAGAGTGAATAACCCCCGCAGCTTGCGGTGCTAACATTCCCGCGATAATCGTCCAAGCGCGAGTTTCCTTTGGCCCGCTAGTAAAATAAGTCCGCAAACCCAATAATTCGTAAGTAGCTCGAATCAGAGATTTCAAGCCACCTTCTTTTACCCCCAGAGATTCTAGGAAATCCGTTCGTTCTTCCTCGGATAACTCCACCAATTCTGACTCAACTTGCGCCGAAACTATGACAACCTTAGCATTTTCTGCTTCTGCTACTTCCCGCACTTGTTCGACAAAGCTATTTCCTGTTGCTAAATCGTCATCAGACACGTTAGCAGCATAGATAATTGGTTTGTTGGTCAGTAATTCCAACCCTTTAACTAATTCAGCTTCTTCATCTGTGAAATTGTACTGCCGCGCCGGTTTCCCCGCATTCAAAACAGCGACTAATTTTTCGAGTACATCCACTTCGGCCTGAGCTTCCTTGTTGTTGCGGGCCAGCTTGCGAGTGCGATCGAGCCTGCGTTCAATTTGAGCTAAATCTGCTAGAATTAATTCGAGATTGATAATGTCAATATCTCGGATCGGATCGACAGAACCCGCAACGTGAATGATATCGTCATTCTCAAAACAGCGGACAACGTGGACGATCGCATCTACAGCCCGAATGTGAGACAAAAACTGATTTCCCAGTCCTTCTCCCTGACTCGCCCCCTTCACCAAACCCGCAATATCCACAAACTCAATCCGCGTCGGCACAGTTTGCGCGGAATTGCAAATATTGCTCAGCACCTTCAACCGTTCGTCTGGCACTGCCACGATACCCGTATTTGGCTCGATCGTACAGAAAGGAAAATTAGCAGCAGTCGCCTTGGCATTAGCAACCAGAGCATTAAACAAAGTTGATTTGCCCACATTAGGCAGTCCGACAATTCCGGCAGTAAGCATAGCTATTTAGAAACATATCACTGTTTCAAAATATCATAAGCAATAGCAATATATCTGACTTGTCCCTTCTAACTTCTAAAGCTAAGCTTGAATAAATATCTAACTTGAGGTAGATGGCTCAAGGGTTAACAAGTGGTTAAGGAAAGTAACGATAGCTGCGGGGCTGTCGCTGCCCCTGTTAGCGCTGACAGCAGCTAGCGTTTTCGCTGAGGTGGTCAAAATTTCGGTGATTAACAACAGTGGCAAGACGATGACAGCCGTCTATATGTCTCCTCCCGATAAGGATACTTGGGGAGAAAACGAGCTAGAGGCCCCGATTGCCGATCGGGAAAAGGCAGATTTTGAGTGGGATCGAGCTGACTACGAGGGTTCGGATGCGGGCTGTGTTTTTGATGTCATGGCCGAATACGAGGACGGCAAATGGACTGCTTTGGGTGCTGTTGACCTTTGTAAAGAGACTGCGCTCAACTTCAAGTAATCGATAATCTACGCAAAAACCGAGTTTTTTCAAGTCTGATATTCATCCAAAAGATTGGGGACTTTGGAGAAAGCCGGTTTTTGCGATCGACCTGACAAACAATCTTAAATTTGGCGATCGACTAAAACATAATTTACACAGGTTCAGGGATTGTCTGAGGAATAGGCTCCGGCACTGTTTGAGGAATCGGAGAGGGTACAGTTTCCGGCACCGGTTCGGGAATTGGCTGCGGAATTGGCGCAGGTACCGGTTCCGGTACTATCCCGGGAATCGGTTCGGGAACGGGGCCCGGCACTGGTGGCGATGCGGGTATAGTCGGGAGCCCCGGTTCGGTACTGGGAATCTGCGGGCCTGGAAATGGACTAGGGTTGGGAAAAATCACGGCAATTCTATTAATAACTCGATACAATCAGCGTAGATAAAAAACTAAAAATACGACATCTATCTAAATAGTGAAAATTTATTAAAATTGATATTTTGTACCATTTTAAATCAGCTTTTTGGAGTAGATGAAAACAACCGGGTTTATCTGTATTTGATTTTTTATGCTGACGGAAAGCAATTTGGTCACAGCCCCCCGGTACAAGCCGTGAACCATTGAAAAAAGCGTAGCGTACTCATCACGTGCGATCGCTACAGCCCGTGGGAGCCAATCTAAAATCTCAAATCTAAAATCTAAAATCGCGCAATCGATCGCCCTCCGAAAAGCCTTGCCAGCCCGTGGTTTTGCACCACACCTAGCCAAAAATACAGGTTATTCCCTCAATTAAGAGTCAGCTTCATGGGAGGTCTTTTGTATGGGCTGAAAACTCAACTACAGGCTAGCACCTTCCTTGGGTGTATCACCTTACAGTGGGTTTACAGAGGGAATCGCAAGCAGAAATAGTCTACAAGCTTGTTGGTTACTTTCAAATTTGAACAACCTACTCAGTTTCAGTTGAGGCAATTTATGTCTTGTACAGTTGGCAGATCGTACATAGTAAAGCCTGGAAATACGCCTTCTAACATCGCTCAAGAACAATTAGGTGATGGTAATCGTTGGCGTGAAATTAAAAAACCAGATGGCAGCTTATTGACAGACAATGATGCTAGCAATTTGCAAGAAGGTCAGGAACTCTGCATTCCTAACGGCTCTATCACTTTACCAGGAGGTAATGGTTTCGCAAGTATTATATCTTCTGAAACTTATGAAGCCATGTTTCCCAACCGTAACGCTTTGTACGCTTACGACAGTCTGGTGACGGCAACTCAGAAGTACCCGCAGTTTTGCAATGAGGGTTCAGATGAGCAACGCAAACAGGAGGCAGCCGCGTTCCTAGCAAATATTGCCCATGAGACGACGGGAGGTTGGGACGCTGCTCCTGGTGGACGTTTTGCTTGGGGTCTGCACTTTATCGAAGAGCAAAATCCCACAAGTCAATACTGTGACGCATCGAATACCACCTATCCTTGTGCGTCTGGTCGCTCCTATCACGGTCGTGGGCCCATACAACTGTCGTGGAACTACAACTACGGTCAGATGGGCGAAGTCTTGGGCGCGGATTTGCTTAATAACCCTGACCTGGTTAAGTCAGATGGCGTCATCGCCTTCCAAACTGCTCTGTGGTTCTGGATGACCTCACAGCCACCCAAGCCTTCTTGTCACGCAGTAATGACTGGTGGTTGGACACCTTCTCCTGACGATGCCAGCAAGGGACGTGCACCTGGATTTGGCATGACTATCAACATCATCAATGGCGGTCTTGAATGTAGCATCCCTACTAATGACAAGGTTCGCGACAGGGTGGGTTTCTACGAGCGTTTTACCCAGATGTTGGGTGTAAACATGGGTGAGATCATCTTTTGCGAAAACATGGCGCACTACTAAAGATTCTGTTTCAAAAAGTTTTTGGCAAGTGTTCTAGATGCGTCGCACAACTTATCTGGAACCCTTGCACAAAATACATCTCATTGCAAGATGGAAGTATCACTATGTCTGAATTTCTTGGTGTAGCTTTTAGTCCGTATGTTGGCCCCGCGAATCAATTGTGGAACTCATACAGCCAGCAGGATATTGTTCGGATGCTGGAAATCATCGAACCGTATTTCAACAAGATAAGTACCTACAGTATGGGCTATGACGGATACCCGCCCACAACACCCTGGAATCAGGTCAATTCTAACTGTCATATTGTTGGTGCCGCTGCCCAGTTGAATCAACTTCGGGGTAAAATCGCCTTTGAAGTTAGTCAGGGAATTTATCAAAAGACTAACCAGCAACAGCAGATTGACATGGCGCTACAGCAGGCAGAAATCGATGCTGCTTTTGCTGCGGCATCCTTAGCGAACACTTCTTACCCAAACACGGTGACTTCTTTCGTTTTCACCAATGAATACGTCAGCGATGCTGACAAAGTAAATGCAGTCACTCAGATGATTGTGGCCAACAAGGAAAAAGCCCACAATTTCGGTATAAAAGTAGGTGTTCGATCGAATACCTTTGGTGAAATTGCCAATCCTAACAGCACCTATTACAACGAGCTAAAAGGACTTATTCAGAATTGCGATTTTATCCAATGCAATCTTTATTCACCTTCGCACTCTGTCACACCTCAAGATGGTGTGAATGCAGTAGGTCAGGCTTTTTATCAAATCAAAACAGCCGTTTCAGACGTTAATCCCCAATGCGAGATGATGATTGGCGAAACAGGGTGGCCATCAGAGGGGGTTAGCTTTAACAACATAGATAATAATGTGGTAAATCTCCTTGCTTATTATGAAGCAATTGACAAGTGGGCTTTTGAAAATCGGGTGATCACTTACTTTTTTGAGGCATTTGACGAACCTTGGAAAAGCCATCATAACTCACAATATTCTGCCGAAGGACACTACGGAATCTGGTATCTCAACGACCAAGGGGAATACAAGCAAAAGAAAGTTTAACTGCACAAAACAAAGGAGAAAATGATGTCTAATGCTAATCTCTCTGTGACAGCAGAGCAAAACTCAATAGCTCAAGAAATTCTCAATGCTCATAACCAATATCGGGCAGAAGTGGCTGTTCCGCCACTCACTTGGTCTGATACTTTAGCCAATCATGCTCAGGAGTGGGCAGACTACCTTGCTTCCTTGGGAGGAACCTTGCAACATAGCCAGAACACGGGTGAAGGCGAAAACCTTTGGATGGGAGCATCTGGCTACTTTAGTTATACCCAAATGATTGAGAGTTTTGGAAACGAAAAGCAGTATTTTATCGGTGGGACATTCCCCAATGTTAGCTCTACTGGAAAGTGGCAAGATGTTGGTCACTATACCCAAGTTGTCTGGAGAAACACAACAGAAGTTGGTTGTGCGATCGCTAGCGCCAATGGCAATGATATCTTAGTTTGCCGTTACAGCCCTCCAGGGAACTTTCTAGGAAAACCTGCTTTCTAACGACAATTACATATAGAGTTGAGTGTAGCTCTTGAATGAGAAAAGCTTTTCGATAGGAATGTTTAGCTTTTCCCCATAATTACCAACTCGCTTCTTGATTAGGAAAACATTATGAAATTTTCATTCACCAATAACACTGGAGGAAAATATTCCTCTGAGCAGATTTACTTTGTTATCATAGGCAAAAATTCCACAGGTCAATTTTGTCATGTAGACAAAGATGGTAATTTAGTCCCCTGCAATGATAGTGATAACGATGCGCCCGGTCATCTGACCAAAAATGAACAAAACTGGTGCAATTATTTGCATACAGTCAGTGAAGTTACCGAAATACAAGTTCCTAAAATCGATTCTGGTAGAGCATATATTAGTCTCGGCTCGCCAACGTATCTGAAAATTGTCAACAATGGATATGGTTTTGTTGGCCCAAATCCAGCTAATCCATCTGACGCCAATGCAGACGTTTATTTTGATTGGTTAGAATTTACTATTGATGATGCTGGTTTTCACGGTAATACCACTCAAGTAGATCAGTTTGGTTTCCCAATGACAGTTGAGTTGACTGCATCAGATGGATTTTCCAAAAAACTGGGAATAACTGAATCTAGAACTGCTTTGTTCAGTGAATACATGGCAAGTGTACCAACCGAATTTCAATCTATGGTTCAGGCACCCTACAGAATCGTAGCGCCTTTTAAAGGTAATTTTTCTCGTGGTCAAAATTACGAAACATACTTCGATAGCTACATTGCTGAAATGTGGCAATATTATGTGTCAAACGAACTGGTTTTTACTACAAATGAGGGAACTTTTGCAGGAAAGGTAGAAAACAAGGTTTTTGCCTTTACAAAGGATGGTGATGTGGATAGGAAATATATAATCGACTATCCCACTTCTGCCGAAGTTTTTGAGTGTGCGGGAGTATTTGCTAAAGGTGATGCCACTGAAAAGGTAATTCAATCTCAAGTAAGCGCCATGCTCAACAGGCACATATTGGGCAGTCCAGAGAATCGGTATACTCCAGAGGAGTATTATAAAAATTCCCCGGCTAATTACTATGCACAATTCTGGCACCTTCACAGCATAGATAACAAAGCTTATGGATTTCCCTTTGATGATGTCTGCGAGCAAAGTACCTTGCTTGAACATCATAATCCTGAAGAATTGAAGGTAACTATAAGCTGGAATTGAGTGAAGAAATTGGGGCGGTTATGAACAAAGATACACCAAATATTGAGGAATTGCGAGAAAGTTTTGCGAGAGTCTACGATGGGCCAGACCGATTGCAGCGCGAGTATGACTTAGTGTGTGAAGCAAAGCGGTTGAATATGGAGATAGACATTTATCGCCGTTTATACGATCTCAGGTCAGAAGAACCTATCGATCCGTACCCTAAGACTAAGAATTGGTGGAACATACATACTACTTGGGCTAAGTGGGCACTGCACTTACCTACCAAGAAAAAATGGGCTTTGCTCCGCAAAGGCTCTGTGAAATTATTACAAAGTGGGATAGTAATAACTGTTGTCATTGGGTTGGGTCGCTATGTTTGGGAAGCACCAAAACGACAGAAGCAAGCACACTATCAAGCATGGACGGTTATTAATTCAGCGTTGAGTCAAAACGGTAGTGGAGGAAGAATTCAGGCTTTGCAAGACCTGAATAAAGATGGGGTTAGTTTACAAGGATTGAAAGCTCCAGGAGCAAATTTAGAGGGGATCGAACTGGAAAAAGCTCAACTCGGTGGAGCGATCCTCCAAGGTGCTTGGATAAACAAAGCCAACCTCAAAGGTTCTAACCTAAATGGGGCACGCTTCCAGGATGCCAATCTTAGTGAAACCGACCTTAGTGGAGCTTCATTAATTGGAGCCAAACTCATTGGAGCTAACCTCAATCGAGCCAACCTCAAGAGTACCGACCTTAATTATGCCGATCTCAAAGGAGCTAAAAATTTAACCCCAGAGCAAGTCAAAACTGCTAAAAACTGGGAAACAGCCCACTATGACCAAGAGTTACGAGATCGACTCTAATTACCTTGAAAGCAGTTAGTTGAGCAGCCATAGGAAGCGATCGCCGCCGCTTACTCTCAATAAATTCTGAAATTGCGGATCAGTAATTCCTTTCATCCGTCCTTCAGCGAAGCGTTTGCCACCTTGTAGTTTAGGGCGACACCTAACCAAAAGTTTAGGTTGTTTCCCCCCTTTACGGTCAGTTTATGCCCGATCTTTTTTATAGGCGGAAAACTCAACTATGAGTTAGACCCTTTTTTAGATTTATCACCGTACATTAGAATTAGGTTGCATTTCAGGAATAAACAATGCTAGAGAATCAATTCCCACTAAATCAAGAAGCTCTTGCTCAAAAAGTTGATAACCTCTTTTCAGAATATGATGCTAAAACTCATGGCTATTTACAAATAGCTGTTATAGGTGGAGTTTCTAGTGGTAAAAGCTCTTTTTTAAATGCTTTCTTTGACTGTTCTAGAAAGGAGAGTAAGTTTGCGGTAAGTGTTCTTGCAGGAGCAACCAAAGAAGTAAGTTTTCAACCAGTAGGTTCTCATATTCGTATTTTAGATACACCGGGACTTCAAGATGTTAATAGCGCTCATATAGAAAAAACAAAAAAAATTCTTAATGACGGGGTTGATATTGGCATTTTAATTATTGCAGATGTGGCTAACGAGCAACAGACGGAGAACTATAAAATTCTTAAAAAAGCAGCAAAAAAAGTTTTTGTTGTTTTGAATAAAATAGATCGTGAAACCAAGGCAAACCTGCAAAAAATCCAGGTTCAATGGAGAGAAGTTTTAAATTTAGACTTGAATACAGAAATTTATGAGGTGAGCAGTCGGGGGTATGACTCTGAAGATAGGTTTATCGATCCAATAACTGGTGATGAAAAAGAGATACCTGTTGATGAATATGGTGTTCCTACGACTATTAGAGGTATATCAATTCTGAAGGATGCAATTTTTGAGAGTTGTTTCAAAATCGGAAAAGTTGCTTTTATTGCGAAAGAGCTAAAACGAAAGCAGCCCGCGGCAATTGGCATAGTTGCTGCTGCCTGTGCTGCATCAGTAGGATCGAGTCTTGTGCCTGGTAGTATTGGGTTTATTATGGTTTCTCAGGCTACTGCAATCTCATCTTTAGGATATCTGTACAGAGGTGAGTTTCCATCTAAGACTGAGGTCGCTAAGATTATGAAAGTTTTTACTACTACTAGCGCCCAATCAATAGGATCGGTAGCTTATGGGATTGTTGTTTCTTTTCTACCTCCCACAGGTATTTTGGATATACCTGGCCTAATTCTGATAGTTTCCTACATGGCTGCTACACTTTTAATGGTAAACTTTTTCTTCAGCAAGGGCTTGGAAATTCAAAAAAGCGCTAGCTTAGAGCAGGAGTTTAAGCGGATTAATAAATCAATTCAGTCATCAATAACAAAAATTGATTTCAGAGATGTAGCTAAAGTAAATTTTTGGAAACAGCTTTTATCTTCAATTGAGGTGAACGTTGAATATTAAAGTATGTGTTAAACTTGGGAAAAAGCTTGAATCCTGACGATACAAATGTGTTTAGCAGACTCAACGCAGATGAACAGGCAATTAAGACCGCTCATCGAGCTTTTAGTATAAAAAAACATCTGATTTATGCCTCAATGGGAACGATTTAAAATTGATTACTAGAAAAATTTCAAATCCTCGCCTCCGCTTGTGCAGGATTAGACGCCCAATTCGTAATTTCTCTCGGTGGCGGTGCGACTCCCGAATCCTTCCTACAATTGCCTGGAAATCAGATATTTGTTGGCTATGAACCGCAATTAGAATTGCTACAAAAAACAACTCTCACGATTACTCACGCCGGGATGAATATGACTTTGGAATCATTGATTAATGGAGTACCGATGGTGGCAATTCCTGTGGCAAATGACCAGCCGGGAGTGGCTGCGCGGATTGCTTATACGGGTGTGGGTGAAGCGGCTTATTTGAAGGAATTGAGCGTGCCTAAACTCCGATAGACCATTGGGAAAGTCCTAACCCAAGAGTGGTATCAAAAAAGGCAGATCGCCCTCCAAGACACGATCGCGCGATCGGGCGGAGTCAAGAAAGCGGCCGATATTATCGAACAGGTTGTATTGACTCGAAAGCCGGTCTTGGCTGAAAAATAGCTGCAGACTGTGGTATAATTTTGTGCTGTAACTGAAACCACAGCCCCTATAGCAATCCTAAGTGATTTTCTAGATCTGTAAAATCTGAAAGTCTTGCTATACAAGAAGTCTAGGAAGACAAGAGGGCGTTATGTTGTGATACTCAGATCGGATTGCTATAGACAAACCATAAGTACAGCAGTAGCCAGAATTTTCAACTGTTTGAGTATCATACTTAAGCAGTCCATATTCAGTCATTTTAGAGAAGTTTGAAATTGAGACAGTGTTGCTTGTGGGCGATTGCAAGGAAACAAGAAGCGGTCGATGCGATCGCGGAATTTCCAGCAATGGTTTCAGCAATTAATAACGTCGAGTGAAACCTCGGCGGTTGCTATAATTCCCAATAATCAAATCAGGATTAAGCGTGTCACCAGCAAACTCTCAACAACAAACGCCTCTATTAGATGCCTTGCGCGATCGCACAAATCACCCGCACGCCCCATTCTACGCCCCCGGACATAAACGCGGACAAGGAATCTCAGGGCCCCTAATTGACTTATTCGGTGCAGCAGTATTTCGTTCGGACTTGCCGGAATTGCCGGAGTTAGACAATCTCTTTAACCCAGAAAGTGCAATTGCCGAAGCTCAAGACTTAGCCGCCGCAGCTTTTGGAGCCCAATCAACTCGGTTTTTGGCTAACGGTTCGACTTGCGGAATTATCGCCGCCATCTTAGCAACTTGCGGCCCTGGCGATAAAATTATCTTGCCTCGAAATATCCACACCTCGGCGATTTCAGGTTTAATTTTATCCGGTGCAATTCCAATTTTTGTCAATCCAGAGTACAACCCGGATTGGGATATTGCCAACAGCATCACCCCAGAAGCCACAGCCGCAGCACTAGAACAACATCCCGACGCTAAAGCAGTAATGATAGTTTACCCAACCTATCACGGCGTCTGCGGGGATTTGCGGGCGATCGCCCAAATTACCCATCAATACAACATACCGTTATTAGTAGACGAAGCCCACGGCGCGCACTTTAACTTTCATCCAAACTTGCCAGAACCAGCACTATCAGCCGGCGCCGATTTAACAGTACAATCAATCCACAAAACCCTCGGTGCAATGACACAAGCATCGATGCTGCACGTCAAGGGCGATCGCATAGATATCCAAAAATTAAATAGAGCATTGCAGCTAGTACAATCTACCAGTCCCAGCTACTTATTATTAGCATCCCTAGACGCAGCCCGCCAACAAATCGCACTCCACGGCGAACAGTTAATGACCAAAACTTTACAGCTAGCCGAAAAAGCGCGATCGCGCATTAGTCAAATTCCCGGCTTATCAGTTTTAGAACCATTAAATACTCCGGGTTTTGCAGCATTAGACCGTACCAGGCTAACAGTAAAAGTATCAGATTTAGGAATCACAGGATTTGCCGCCGATGAAATTCTGCACTCTCAACTCGGAGTCACCGCAGAATTACCAATGCCGCAACATTTAACATTTATTATCAGCTTGGGAAATACAGAATCAGATATTGACAATTTAGTTAAAGCTTGTACTCTTTTAGAAGGAAGAACGAAGAACGAAGAAGGAAGTTCGGCAACGGATTCTGTAACGGATGTAACGGATGTCAGGAAGAAGGAAGAAGTCCGAAAGAAGAAGTCCGAGAGAAGAAGTCCGATGTCCGATGGAAGATTTGCCCAATCTCCCACTCTCCCAATCTCCCCCTCTCCCCCTCTCCTCTCCCCCCGTGAGGCCTTCTTTTTACCAGCGGAAACAGTACCCGCAGACAAAGCAGTCGATCGCCTGTGCGCCGAACTCATCTGTCCCTATCCCCCAGGAATACCAGTTTTGATGCCCGGTGAAATCATTACCCCAGCAGCCGTTGACTACCTGCAACAAATTCTGGCCGCCGGCGGAAAAATCACAGGTTGCAGCGATCCCGGCCTCCAAACTCTCAAGGTTGTGCGACAGTAAATATTAAGGCTTGGGGGAAATTGGGAGAATTTCTACTTCTTCCGCGAGTTCCAACTTCGGTCTTGCTTCAATCAAAAATCAAAAATCAAAAATATAACTATGCTTTGGCCCTACGTCACTCCAGGCATCCCGGATGACTTATTTGAACGTTTACCGGGAATTCCCATGAGTAAGCGAGAAGTCCGACTGCTGTTAATCTCCCACCTGCGGCTGCAAGCAGATTCAGTCGTGTGGGACATCGGTGCAGGTACTGGTACGATCGCCGTAGAAACAGGTTTGCTGTGTCCCAAAGGTCGGATTATCGCCGTCGAAAGGGACGAAGAAGTAGCAAGCTTGATTCGCAGAAATTGCGATCGATTCGATCTCGACAACGTAGAAGTCATAGAAGGCAGTGCCCCGGAATGCCTGGAAAACCTGCCCCAACCCCCCCACCGAGTCTGCATCGAAGGAGGTCGCCCCATTAAAGCCATTCTCCAAGAAGTCTGGCGGTACTTGCAACCCCACGGTAGAGTTGTCGCCACAGCATCGAATTTAGAGAATCTTTACGCCCTTTCCGAAGGGTTCGCCGAGTTGCAAGTCCGCAACATTGAGGTAGTCCAGTCCGCCGTCAACCGCTTGGAGACTCGCGGCCTCAGTCAAACCTTTGCCGCCGTCAATCCCATATTTATTCTCAGCGGCGAAAAGCTGGATTAGAAGTTAGTTGACAGTTGACAGTTGACAGTTGACAGTTGACAGTTGACAGTTGACAGTTAACTTTAACCTGGTTCCTCGGCACAGCCTGGGAATACATACCCCATGCCCCATGCCCTATGCCCTATGCCAATTCCTAAATGTAATTCTTAACCTTTTTTACGTTCAATTAACCTTCATACTTAGAATAAGGGCGACCATAGCTGGATTGACCCCCTGAGTTGAGATTTTGGATCATCGCCAGTTGGGTATTGGGCTTGGCTGTGTAAGGGAGGAAACGGTACCCTAACAATCCTTGCATCCTTGCATCCTTGCATCCTTGCATCCTTGCGTCGAATGACACGCCCAAAAACGGATACAAGCCGCCGACAATCGTCGTGGGCTACCAAAAATTTTAGACCCTAGTTCAATCTCCCAGATTCATCTGTGGAGTAAATCTAGAATCTAAAATCTAAAATCTAAAATCTAAAATCTAAAATCGAATTACCCACCGCCGTCTGCAAGAGAAATTCATTTTATGCCTTGGTCTCGTATCCTGAGTGGAATAGTTGCGATCGCCCTTGCTTTGGGAATGATTATTATGGGCGGATGGTACTTCACCGTCGGCTTTGGGGTCATCGTCTACCTAGGCCAATTGGAATATTTTCAATTAGCCAGGGCTAAAGGCATTGCACCCGCTGCCAAAACTACCTTAGCAGTCAGTCAAGGCCTGTTAATTACTGCTGCCCTGGCACCGCAACTCGTAGACGCCATGTTCCCCTTAGCGGGAACCTTAATTTGTTTCTACCTGTTATTCCAACCTAAATTATCGACGATCGCCGATATTGCCTCCTCAATTTTAGGATTGTTTTACGGCGGTTATTTGCCCAGCTATTGGGTACGGCTGCGAGTCGGCCTTGACCCAGCCAATCTTGCTACAACCCAACTTTCGCAGGCAGTAGCAAGCAATTTGCCCGTTAACATTTACTCGCCACCGTCTTGGACAACTTCCAGCCATATATCTTTAGGATTGACTTCGCTGCTGCTGGCTTTCTTCTGCATCTGGGCCGCTGACATTGGGGCTTATTTTGTCGGCAAATTCTTCGGGCGCACTAGCCTATCCCACATCAGTCCTAAAAAAACCGTTGAAGGTGCCGTATTTGGAGTTTGCGGCAGCATCGCCGTGGCAGTCGCTGGTTCTTGGTATTTGCACTGGCCGGGGTGGCAGTATACTGGGGCTGCTTTTGGTCTGTTGATTGGCGTGGCTAGCCTGTTGGGAGATTTAACTGAGTCGATGATGAAGCGAGACGCCGGCGTTAAGGATTCGGGACAGTTAATCCCCGGTCACGGCGGCATTCTCGATCGCACCGACAGTTATGTTTTTACCGCGCCCTTAGTCTACTATTTTGTCACTTTACTCTTGCCCGCGATCGACTCTTTTTTAATTAATCGGTAATTGGGAATTGGTCATTGGTCATTGGTCATTGGGAATTGGGCATTGGGAATTGGTCATTGGGAATTGGTCATTGGCTATTTATTCCCAGGATCTACCGAGGAACCAGGTTAAAGTCAACTGTCAACTGTCAACGGTCAACTGTCAACTGTCAACTAACTAAGGCAAAACTCTAATTCCTCCCCGACAAACAATCTCCCCCGGACTCAAAATCAACTCTTCTATCTCAACTTCCGGCCCAAAATCAATTTTAAAACTATTGAAATCACTGCTCTTTAGTTCTCCATCCATTTCGATTTCTGGTGATTCAAACATCAATTCGCGACCGCTGGCTATCCGTAAACCAGTCCGCAATACAAAAGGAATTTGCGTACCGCCAGCGCGCAAAATTGTCGCCGAAAGCGTTAACAAACCCGCCTCAATTGCGATCTGCGAATTTTGCAACTTCAGCGAATTTTCCCTATCTTTTAGTGGCAGCATGGGGAGCAAAAATTCGCTCAAAGCTAAGCCAAGCAAAGGCGCTTTCAGCGACGCATTCAAATCCGCTTGGCTGACCCTCAAAACGCCTGCCACGGGAACGGATTCCAGGAGGCGCAGGGGTTGGCCTTTGAGAGCTTGACCGAGGTTGATGCGAATGCCACAGCCCTCTATGGCAACTTCAGTTAGGTGTAGTCCTTTATACACAGCACCGATCGCGGCGGCCGTGACTTTGGGGATCGCACCGCTGAAGATTTGTCGATCGCTCCCCTCAATTTTCACCTTCAACTCGTCCACATGCTGAACTTGCGATCGCAGCCACAACTGCACCGCCGGAGACAGCACCGCGCTCGCGATCCGGCTGCCTTGACTCGGCGAAGGTCTCCCCGGTTCCTCGCCGAGATTAACAGTCCCACCAGAGCCAGCAGCGCCATCTCTATTGTCAAATAGAAGAGAGTCTCGATCGACAGTCATAAACAATTTCATAATTTGACACTCCTCGCCCTGAAGGCACGAGGATTATTAAGACATTTCGATCTTAATATCCCTAGTAATAGGGTTCCCAGGCTGACCACGAAAAGCACATAGGTGTGTAGTCATATCTCAAGAGTGAATGTTTTGGGCGTAGACTTTCCCCCAGTCCGGGGGTAGGTTTTTAAATCTTGTCTGATCTGGTTATTGTACCATATTCATTTGTTGAGATGGATGTGTTTTTTTAGTGGAAAATGGAAAAAGCCGTCCGATCAGGACGGGGTTTTAAACCCAATCTTCTGATAAACCTTAATATTCAAGCACAGAAATTTAACTAGAGCTTGCACATCCAATCTCAAAAACCCGGTTTCTGCACAGATATATCGCCGTCAACCTCTGATTTTCCTTAGAAACCGGGTTGATGAACACAAGTCCGATTAACTCCAAAATCAAGCAGAAATCTGGCATCAGCCACGCCAGAAGCAGAAAAATTCTCACCTTTGTCACCTTGGGCTCTTTGGGTAGTTCACGAGTTGTGCGATCCCGATGAAAAATTCGCGATCGAGCGTATAAATTTAACCAGCAGTACGGGATTTATGGTAGTGTGGGTTTATGGTCGGGTCAGACCCACACCTTTCAAACCAGCCGCACATCAACGGTGCAAACCTGTGCCTGCCGCGAGTCTTTTCGTCGTAGTTTTTGCACAGCATTCAGGGTAATGCCATAAGGACAATCTGCACCGGGCACAAGGACAATCTGTGCCATGCCGGGCGTCCTGTAATAATTGGTCAGCACTATAATTTATTCCCAATCAGGAATTGAGCATTGCTAGTACGGTTAATCAATTAACCGTGTCGTGTTTCCTCCCCACCGTTCGCTCGTTGGGGATTTCCACACTCCCGTCATGTCTGATGAAAGGCTGCAAAAAATCCTCGCCCAGTGGGGCATTGCCTCTCGCCGTCTTGCAGAACAGATGATTGTAGCTGGACGAGTCCGAGTTAATGGCAATATTGTTCGCTTAGGAGAAAAAGCGAATCCCGATCGCGATCTCATCCAAGTCGATGGAGTCCCGGTGAAACCAACGGATAAACCCGCAAAGGTCTATCTGTTGCTCAACAAACCGGCAGGCGTAGTTTCTACTTGCAGCGATCCAAGATCCCGATCGAAAGTTCTCGACTTGCTGCCACCACAACTGCGCTCCGGTCAAGGCATCCACCCCGTAGGACGCTTAGATGCAGATTCCACCGGCGCCCTCTTGCTCACCAATGATGGTAAGCTGACATTTTGTTTGACCCATCCGCGTCACTCGATCGCCAAAACTTATCAGGTTTGGGTGAGCGGCGATCCCCCGGAACCCATACTACAAAAGTGGCGTCAGGGCATCATCTTGTCCGGCCGAAAAACTTTGCCCGCGAAAGTTAAAGTTATCGATCGCGCGCAAGACCAAACTCTGTTAGAAGTCATGCTATCAGAAGGCAGAAACCGACAGATTCGGCGAACAGCCGAGCTATTGGGATATCCCGTGGTGCGCCTGCACCGCACAGCCATTGGCCCGATTCAATTGCAGCGGCCTGGTTTGCCAATATTGCCACCAGGCTGCTGCCGACCCCTAGAAGATGCGGAAATTATTTATTTATGGAATCTAGTCAACCTAACATCAATAAGCGTGCCAGTAAATTCCCAGGAGCACAGCATATGACAAAGAATTTATTGTTTTTATTCTTCAAAACAACTAAGCAGAAACTGCACTCCCAAGAGCCAGAAACAGCTCAGAAGAAGCTAGCGGAAATTGGAACTCAACTCCGTCAGTACCGCGAACAGCAGTCGATTTGTTTGGACAAAGTAGCCGTGGTAACAATGATTCGGCGGAATCTGCTACAAGCAATCGAGGACGGTCAACTCGACCAACTTCCCGAACCCGTCTACACTCAGGGTTTGATCAAGCGCTACGCTGAAGCAATGGGTTTGGACGGAACTCAGTTTGCCGACTTTTTCCCGATCGAACCGGCGCCGCGATCGAGAACCAAGCTATCCTGGCAAGATGGGCCTCAGTTGCGGCCGATGCACCTCTACCTCTTTTACACCTTTCTAATTATCTGTTCGGTCAATGTCTTATCTCAGTTGATGAGCGGTTCTATTACCGCAAAAAACGGTGCGGGAGTCGAAGAATTAGCGCTTGGGCCGCAAGAACAAGCTCGCGCCGCTGCTGAGGCATCAAGAGCCTCACAAAATCAGAAACCGGATAGTTACGAGGCTGTCGAAGCAGTAAGAACAGGTCAAAGTTTAGATAAATCTGGCAATAAACCAGTAATGGTTAACGTCACTTTTAAAGCAGAATCGTGGATGCAGGTTAAAGTCGATGGTAAAACAGAGTTTGAGGGAACTTTGCCGACCGGGACTGTTCGCACCTGGGGGGCTCAAAAGCAATTGGTAGTGGTAGCAGGTAACGCCGGCGGGGTAATGGTTGCTGTTAATAACGGACAAGCCGAACAACTCGGAGATCCGGGAGTCGCCAAAGAAGTAGTTTTTAAAGCAAACGAACTCAATCCTGCAGCACCGCCCAAAAATGAAGGTTGAGTGTTAATTGGTAATTGTTAATGGCTAATAGGTAATAGCAGGCCCTCCACAGATTTTAATTAGAATGTCCCTCTTTATTGACTCATTACCAATTACCAATTACCCATTCTATCAAACCCGGTTGCATCGGAATATTCAAATCCACCAAACCGTAAACCACGGATGGTGCAACCGGAATTGCTCTAATTCATCTGCGTTAATCTGTGTTGATCTGCCCTCATCTGCGGTAAAAAAAAGAGAATGTATTAACCGCACCGGACAAGGGATTGACGCTGATTCACGCAGATAAAGAGTAGAGAGATAGGAAGAATTCCGATGCTAACAGATTTGATATTACCCATTAACAATTACCAATTACCCCTTACCGACGCTCAATGTTTATTAGGAGCGCGCCCGGAGATGTAAGTCATAGTTTTTAGCCGATCGCGCACTTCCCAATTCAAAGCTTCGGGTCGATACCGCCATCCCCAATTTCCCTCTGGTTTCCCCGGAAAATTCATCCGCGCGTCAGTATCTAAACCCAACAAATCTTGAAACGGCACAATTGCCATATTAGCAATAGAAATCCAACCCATGCGGATTAAAGACCAGTGAATTCCTTGGGGATCGATGCAGCCCAAATAACGCATAACCTCATCTCTTTCGTAGTTTTGCAGTTGATTGAACCAGCCGACAGTCGTGTCGTTGTCGTGGGTGCCGGTGTAGACTACGGAGTTGCGATCGTAATTGAAAGGCAAAAAAGGATCGCCCGGACCACCGGCAAAAGCAAACTGCAAAATCTTCATTCCTGGAAACTCGTATCGATCGCGCAAAGCTTCCACTTCTGGAGTAATTACCCCTAAATCCTCAGCGATAATCGGCAAGTTACCAAACTTCTCGTTAATTAGATCCAATAAAGCTGTTCCCGGCGCTTTAATCCACTCTCCCTCGATCGCAGTTTCTTCTCCGCGCTTCACCGCCCAGTAAGCGTCAAATCCTCGGAAGTGGTCGATCCGAGTTACGTCTACATAAGCGAAAATCGCTTCAAAACGCTGCACCCACCACTCAAAATTATTTGCTTGCAAATTCTCCCAATTGTATACCGGGTTGCCCCACAATTGACCTGTATTGCTGAAGTAATCAGGGGGGACTCCCGCCATTAAAGCTGGTTCTCCGGTGGCTTCATCCAAGCAAAATATTTCTGGATGAGACCATACATCCGCGCTGTCGTGAGCTACATAAATCGGAATATCGCCAATAATTTTAATGTCCCGCAGGTTAGCATAGCGTTTCAACTCCGTCCACTGGCGAAAAAACTCAAACTGGACGTATTTGTAGTAATAAATCTCAGCATTTAGCTGCTGGCGCCACTTCTCTAGGGACTTTGGTTCTCGACGGGCAATTTCTGGTTCCCAATTGTTCCAGCTAACACCGCCAAAGTGATCTTTTAGTGCCATAAATAAGGCGTAATCTTCCAGCCAATTCTCTTTGCTTTCGCAAAAACCTGAGAATTCTTTTTGCTGGATCGGGGATGCTTTGGCTTTGAAGTTTTCGCAAGCTTTTTTGAGCAAAGGCACTTTCAGGGCGATCGCCCGATCGAAGTCTACATAATCCAGCGGAAATTCTGGTAAATTAGCGAAATCTTCATCGCCGAGCAATTGCTCGTCCCGCAGCAGTTCTGGGTTGATCAGCAGCGGATTTCCCGCCATTGCTGAATAGCAGGAATAAGGAGAATTGCCGTATCCTGTCGGCCCCAGCGGCAATACCTGCCAGTATTGCTGGTCGCTCTCTACTAAAAAGTCAATAAAGCGATATGCTTCTATTCCCATGTCTCCAATGCCAAATCGACTGGGAAAGGACGTGGGGTGGACTAGCATGCCGCTCGATCGGGGAAAAAGCATAATCTATCTAAAGATATAGGAATTTAACATTGACAATTTGACCGATATTCCCTACCAGTTAAACTTCGTAGTTTTTAGGGGGATTGTTAGGGCAAATACTTTTGTGATTGTCTCATATTTTCTGCGATAACGTGCTTACCAAATATTTTTATGGAACTCTACTCATAAATCCTGAGTAAAGTTCAAAACATCAAAATCAGAAATTACACGATCGCCCTGCTTTCACAGCTAGGTTTTTTTACTCAGGCTCGTTTGCTGCAACAAAGTATTTTGCTTGAGCGTAGCCGGTTTTTGCTTAATTTTTAAATCTAACTTTTCTTTTGTTTTCGCCCCATCTCTCTACAGTCGTAAATTGCCCGCCAACAATCAGCCATCACTTAAGCAGAGGCAATGCACAAATCAGCCGACTGTTTTTGTATCTCAAAAAACAGTCGGCTGTGGAATTACCTGAAAAGAGGCTGAGTTTAAGCTTGCTTGTTCAACATTTTCTGCACTTGTTTGAGAGCTATACTGCCGATGTTGTAAGCAGCCCAGCCGCCCGCCAACAATACGGGCATCAATACTATTAGTATGCGGAAGTCAAATTCCATGAGTTCTCCTCCTAAAGTTTTTTAACAAATTCTCATAATCTATTTGTATCTCATTTTGTCGCCATTCTCTTGACTCTTTAACCAAATATTCGGGATACGCAGGAGGACATCGCTCCGCAAGAATTGAGAGCGAAAGCGAAACTCCTGGGCGGGATCTCGGCATTCGCTGCACCAATTATCCCACAATCTGTTTGGCAATCCCTTCCACCACCTTAGTTAGAGGGTCGTTAGGGAAGTGCAGCGCAAACACTCCCTTGCTGGCGAGTAGCATCATCTTGTCGCTGTGGGGCAGTACCCCTGCCACTGGGATGTTGTAGATACTCTCTACTTGCTGCTTCAAATCCTCGAAATCCAGGGATTCTGGGGCTTTATTGATCGTCATCAAAATCTTGGGAACTTCTAATTTGCGGGCCACATCTACCGTGACAGCCGTTCCCTGAAAATCTTGCTGATCCGGACGCAGAATCAGCAGCAGGATGTCGGAAATGGTGATGCTGAGGAGGGTTTCTTCGTTGAGGCCCGGGTGCGTGTCTATAAATAGGTAGTCTAAGTTCAAAACCTCGATCAGTTCTTGAAAGCCGTCGGTAAGCAGTCCCACGTCGTAGCCTTCCCGCAAAACTCGCGCTATCTCCCCTGCTTTAATGCTCGAAGGAATCAGGTAGAGGTTGCCGTTACTGGCTAATGGTGGCAGCAGCGAACTCACATTGTAGGCCGTATCCGCGATCGGACACCGGCCCCACAGGTAATCGTTCAGGCAGCGATCCATATTGCTCTCGCTGAAACCGAACAACACGTGAATCCCTGGTGATTGAATGTCTGTGTCCACAATGGCGACCCGATTTCCGCCGCGAGCGATAATAGATGCCAGGTTTGCTGTCGTGTTCGATTTGCCAGTTCCGCCCCGGTAAGAGTGGACAGAGATGATTTTGGACATGATCTGCGTATGAGCGTAAGAAACGGCGAGAATTAATTATGATGCAATTCTCGATGCAGTCGAGTTGCCTGTCATTCTTCCTTGGCCCCCAAATCCTCCTTGTCAGTTAAACTATCACTTTTTTCATCTTTTATCCTCTTTTCTGCGCCCCTGCGCTGTCGCATCTGTTTGGCTTTGGTTTGCAAATCGCTGAACTCGTCATCAGGTTTAGTTTCGGCTGAACTAGCACCACAACGGGTATCTATCGTGACACCCGTTTGAGAGCCACTTTCCGATTCAGTCAGGGCGGCGCGCTGCTTCTGCTGTTTGGCTTTTTCCTGCAACTGAGCTAGGTATTCGTCTGTCTGACTTTCGGCCTTGGGAAGCTCTGGGGTACTTGCAGTTATTTCTTGGGGCTCGGAAGGTACTTTTTCAGAGGTTTCTTGTTTGCTAATTCTCAGTTTATCTTTCTTTTTCTGCAATTCTTTAAAAAAATCAGATTCTGTGATTTCTGCGACTTGCTGTTCTTTTTTGGCTTGGTCTATTTCGATTTTGAAGACTTGTTTTACTCGATCGCTAATTGCTTTCCCGTATCCGGCTTTATTAAATCTCTCTGCTGATACAATGCTACCGCCAGTTACGATTAATGCTAATGCGGGCGCTGCCACAGGCACCCACCCTCCCAACATAAAAATCCCAAAGCCGATCGCGCAGCACCCGGACAGCAGTGCTCCAAATGTCACCGTCAACTTCGCTGGGTGAGCCATCCGCGATGCCAAGGTTCCTCCCACAATTGACCATCCCGAAATCCACATGATTTCTGCCCATTCCGGCCAAAACCACAACATCGGTCTGTTGTCTAAAACTGCACTCAGAATTTGGCTGACTACTTGTGCGTGTGCCACGATCCCCGGCATGAATTGGTTTTTTTGCTGTCGCCCACTATAAGGAGTATAAAATAAATCTTTAACGGTTTCTGTGGTATAACCGATGAGAACTATTTTATCTTTAACTAAATTCGGGTCTACTTTCCCTTCTAAAACATCGGTAATTCTGACTTGGTTTGCGACTTGCTGCTTGGAACGATAGTTAATTAATATTTGATATCCCCTGACATCGGCATTTTTGTATCCTCCGTCATTGCTTGCTAGTTGTTTTAATTGGGTTTTTCCCAGCCATAAAGATTGATCGGGTGCAAGTTTGGGAGAGATTTTTTGCCCTTGCAGGTAGCGGAGTGCTAGCTGGAGGTTGAAGGAAGCTAAAACTTGAGAATTGTCATTGCAAAGATGTTTTTGGGCCGAGGAGTTGCCGTCAATTTTCGGCGGTTTCATAAATAATAAAGCCCTGCGGAGTATGCCACCCGGATCGACTCCGAAATCTGCAAATCCCACCCGGTTTTGTGGCAGCCCCGGCGCAGGCGGAGAACCGGGATTGTCCGGGCTTCCGTCGGTGACTAAACATACCCCGATTATTCGATCGCTTTTTTGTAAAAGTTTAGTTAATTCCTCGCGCCCGTCTCCTAAAGGTACGTCTCGCAGTACATCTAAACCGATGACTGCCGGCTGCATTTTGTCAAGTTTTTTTAAGATTTCAGCTATTGTGCGATCGGATATCGGCCACTGTTTCAGTTTCTGAATGTCTGCTTCGGTAATCCCCACAACTAGCAAACGCGAGTCTGGCTGTTCATCGGGACGCCACCTCACCATTTGGTCGTAAGCGCTTAATTCTACTGGTTCGAGTATTCCTAGCTGTCTGGCACCCATCAAGGATAATGTTACTGCCGCGCTGGCAATTAATACAGACTTAGCCAATGCTAGTGATGGTTTATACATTTGACTCAATTGAGCCGCTGCCGATCGAATTTTGTTAGATATTTTACTCATTATCCCAGCATAAAAGTTTGACTCGTTTCTGGAACAGCAGTTGTTTCACATTTCCCGCCTGCTGGAGACTTCCTCCATCTTAGAACACTCGGAAACTCCGACCGCTTTGTTACAAAAATTTACAGTACGTGGCGAGCAACTGTATCTAATGATACTTGCGACCTAGGCAACCTGATTTTTCGGACGGAGAATCCACTTGCCGCTCGAATTAATTAATGTTATTGATGATATGTCAAGGTTTAAATTGTGTATTTGCGCCCTCGACTAGCAGCTCAAAAATATTTGTCGTCATCAGCGAATGCCTGTGTTTGCAATTATAGTGAAAGGTAAAACAAAATGAAACGTTTTCTACATCGGGCTACACTTGCGGTCGCCGTATCTGCGATCGCAGCTACCGTGCCCAGTTCACTGGCACCGATGCGCGCACAATCCCAGCCGCTTCTGCTGAGTCAAAATGTTAATTTCAAGCCTCCCGATGTAACAGCCCCCGCCAACCGACAAGGAGGAACACATCGCGGCAACAAGCTTTGTCCAGCGGGTTTATCTATTACTCCTTTAGTACCTCCAACTAATATCGGTTTAACCCTAACGGATTCTCCCACAATTTTTGTCTATGTTCCTCAAACCTCTGCAAAAATAGAGTTTACTGTGCTCAACGACAAGGAAGAGGAAGTGGTCTACGAAAAAACATTTAAACTAGACAAATCAGGGATTGTTGGAGTTACCATTCCTGCTACCGTGGACAACAACAAATCCCTTGAAGTTGGTAAGCGATACGTGTGGTCATTTTCGCTAGTTTGCGACCCCGAAGACCGAGCGGCAGATTTAGTTGTTAAAGGGTTCGTGCAGCGAATTGAACCGCAGGCAACTCTCAAGAGCGAGTTGGCAAATCCCGATCCGATGACTAGGCTCAACGTTTATGCTCAAAATGGGATTTGGTACGAAACTATCGCTACTTTAGCCCAAATGCGGCGCCAGACACCGGGGGATGTGAAGCTGACAGCCAAGTGGACGCAATTATTGCAGTCCCAAGGACTGGAATCTGTTGCAACTCAACCACTGGTTGCGCCTCTTTAAATCTCGCTATTTCTTGAAGTTTTGTCGGTCTGCCGATGGCGATGTGAAAAGTGACCCATTTACTCGATCGCGCCCGGGGCTAAAACTCCGGGTTAACATTTAGAGATGCGCTCTATAAATATTTCTACAAGTTGGTGGAAAAATGAAACGTTTTATAAATTTTACTGCACTGGTGATGACTGTATTGACGATCGCCGTTACTCTCCCCAGTTTGCTTACACCGATGCAGGCTGTGCCTGCACCAATCCTGCTGAGTCAGAATGTTAATTTCACACCTCCCGATGTAACAGCCCCCGACAACCGGCAAGGGGGGACGCATCGAGGCTGTAAGTTACGGGATGGTTTATTCATTACTCCCTTAATACCTGAAAGCAATATTGGCTTAACGCTAACAGAGTCGCCAACATTTTTTGTATATGTTTCTCAACCGGCTGCTCAAGTAGAGTTTATTTTGCTAAACGCAGATGAATCCGAAGTAGTTTACGAAACTACTTTAAAAAATGACAAAGCCGGAATTGTTGGAGTTAGCCTTTCTGAGAAAGACAAGACAAAAAATATTGAGGTTGGTAAGCGATATGTGTGGTCGTTTGCACTAGCCTGCGATCCTCTGGAGCGTTCTGGAGATTATATTGTTAAAGGATGGATGCAGCGAATTGAACCCCAGGCAAATCTCAAGAACGATTTGGCAAATCCCGACCCTATGGCTAAGGTGATGGCTTATGCTAGAAATGGGATTTGGTACGAGACTCTTGCTACTCTAGCCGAAATGCGGCGCCTCGCACCCAATGATTCGCGGCTGACGACCGAGTGGACGCAATTGTTGCAGTCCCAAGGACTAGAATCGATTGCCGCTCAACCGCTAGTTCAGTCTTTTTAAGGCTGGCTATCTCTCATGGCTTTGTGGTTCCTAATATGATAGGAAGGTTGACCAATTTTTGGGTTGCGCCAGGGGTTTTAACTCCTGACGCGCAGTAGACAGAGATCGGTAAAATCTCTACAAGTTGGTGAAAGAATGAAACGTTTTCTACATGATGCTGTATTTTCGCTGGCTTTATCGGGTATCGCAGGTATTTTCCCAAGTTTTTCGGCGCCAATGCTGGCAAACTCTGCGCCAATTCTGCTTAGTCAAAATGTTAATTTCAAACCTCCTGATTTCGGCGCCCCGGACAACCGGAAAAAGGGGACACCTGCTGGCGTGATCTGTCCGAGAGACTTATCTATTATTGCTTTAATCCCTCCGAGCAATCGCGGTTTAACGGTAGCAGAATCGCCAATATTATTTGCTTATATTTCTCAAGCTTCGACTCGATTAGAGTTTATTTTGCAAACTCAAGATACAAACCAAACGCTAATTTACGAAACTACTTTCACAGTTGAAAAAGCCGGGATTGTCGGAGTTAGCATTCCTGCTACTCGTGACAAAAAGAAATCTATTGAGGTTGGGAAGGAATATCAATGGGTGTTTTCGGTGGTTTGCGATCCAGAAGATCGATCTACGGATTATTATGTTCATGGGTTAGTGCAGCGAATTGAACCTGTGCCAAGTCTCACAAGCGAGTTGGCAAATCCCGATCCTATGGCTAGAGCGATCGCTTATGCTAAAAATGAGATTTGGTACGATACTGTGGCTACTCTAGCTGATATGCGACGTAAAGCTCCTGACGATGCGATGCTGACAGCCGAGTGGAGGCACTTGTTGCAGTCCCAAAAGCTTGATTCGATCGCTAATCAACCCCTGGTTCAGTTTTTTTAAGAATGACTCCTGACTCACAACTAATGATTCTTCACTAATGACTAAGAACTTGCCAAATATTCTAGCTCTTGATTTTGACGGTGTGATTTGTGACGGACTAATCGAATATTTCCAAACTGCTTGGCGTACCTACTGTCAAATCTGGAAACCAGTCGAAACAGTACCAGATCCAGATTTAGCTTTGAGTTTTTACCGAGTGCGACCCGCCATCGAAACTGGTTGGGAAATGCCGCTGCTGATCCGCGCACTGCTGACAGGAATTTCCCCAGAGCAAATTTTGCTAGAGTGGCCCAATATAGTACCGCATTTATTGACCGAAAATAATTTGAAAGCGCAATCTGTCGGTGCTATGTTAGACGGATTGCGCGATAATTGGATTGCTGAGGATTTATCTGGGTGGCTGTCTTTGCACCGCTTTTATCCAGGGGTTGCCGATCGCTTGTACTCCTTGCAGGAGAGTTCGGTGAAACTGGCGATCGTCACTACAAAGGAAGGCCGTTTTGTGCGGGAACTTTTGCAGCTAGCAGGCGTACAAATGCCGCCGGAGTTGATTTTTGGTAAGGAATACAACAAGCCTAAACACCAAATTTTGCGGGAATTTTTGGCCGCGTCTGGCAAAGATTCGACTATTTGGTTTGTGGAAGACAGGTTAAAAACTTTGCTGTCGGTGAAGCAGCAGCCGGATTTATCTCAGGTGAGGTTATTTTTGGCTGATTGGGGTTACAATACTTTGCCAGAACGGGAATCTGTGGCTCAAAATCCACCAGTTAAATTGCTTTCTCTGTCCCAGTTTGCCGGAGATTTTGCAGATTGGCTGCCGATCGATTGTTGATGTTAGATTGGTTTACAGTGGTAATATTTTTTTCGCTGTTCAGAGTCAAAAAAAATCACAAAATTTTACATCTTTTTTGTTGACTTTTGCGGCCTAGACATGGTATTTTAATATAATGGGATGTTGGCAAAAATAATATTTTTGCCACCATCCCATTATAAGATAAATATAACAGAAAATCCTCAAAAAAGCAAGGATATCGAAAAAAAAAAAAGGTTTTTTTTTCAGGTACTCTTGACCTCACCAACCCGGTTTTTTTACTATTTCTGGGGGCGGGTACGAAGTATTTTAGTTTATCAAACCGCGTGTGTGACAAAAAAACAAGCTTCGGAACAAAAAAATTGAAAAGTGTTTTGATAATTTCTCAGCTTCAAAGCTTTCTAATATTGAGACTTAAAACCCATGCTCGATTTAACTAAAGCAGCCAAGGCAATGCAGGGAATGAGCCAACATTTGAATGTGGAAGCGGCAGCCGCTCGCCAGCGTTTGGAAGTGGCTCAGAATTTGCTGGTAAAGGCTGCAGCGGAACAGGAAAAATTGGTGGAATTGCAAGAGAATTGGCGCGATCGCACTTTATTCAATGCGGCCACGCCGATCGAACCCTTAGACGATCGCACCGACATCACCGCACCCCCCGCCTCTCACACAGTCTTTGCCACAGACGGATCGCAAATTTCCCCCAACCATCACGAAATAGCCTACTGCTACCTGCTAAACGTCGGCACAGTCATGCTGCACTACGGGCAAAGCCGCCACCCAGTTTTAGACAGCGTGCCCGAGGTTTTCTACAAACCCGAAGACTTGTACGGTTCGCGACAGTGGGGAATTAGAACCGAAGAATGGATGGGATATCGGCGCGCAGTTTCCGAAGCAATTGCCTTAGCAGAAATGGGCTGCAATTGGGCAAAAGTTAACGACAATAAATTACCCGCGCCAGCTTTAGCAATGGTAGACGGTTCCCTGATTTATTGGTTTTTGGAACAGTTACCCACCGAAGCGCGCGATCAAATTTTGCTGCCAATTTTAGAAGCTTGGGACAAGTTGCGTTTAGCAGGAATTCCCCTGGTAGGATACTTAAGCGCTTCTCGCAGCAGCGAAAGCTTATCTTTTTTGCGGTTTGAAGCTTGCACCCACGAAGTACCAGACTGCATGACAAATTGCCCTAACGTCGGATTTGCCGCCACCATTTCTTTCGCCGAAAAAGCACCTTGTCAAGAATTTGAACCTCTACGGGATGCCATATTGTGGGCAACAATCCTGTCGCCCGGACAAAGAAGCCCTTTGTGGAAATCCCAAGCTCGAATTTTAGATTTATACGGTCTTAATTCCGTCTATTTCTGTTACGTTCACGTTGGCACAGAAATTGCTAGAATAGAAGTGCCGGAATGGGTAGCACAAGATACAGCACAGCTAGATTTAGCATTAGGAATGATGCTGGCTCAAGTACACAAAGGCGGCGGGTATCCGGTGACGCTAGCAGAAGCTCACAATCAAGCGGTAGTCACGGGGGGCGATCGAACTCGCTTTTTCGCTTTGTTAGAGCAGCAAATGATTAAAGCAGGCTTAAAAAATGTCGGAATTTCTTACAAGGAAACACGGAAGCGCGGCAGTATTGCTTAAATTTAAAATTAGAGTTGAAAATGTTATATGCCAATAGAATTAATCATTTTAATTGCTTCCTTACTTGTATCTTGGCTGGTGTTTAATTGGGCTTTTAAAGTGTTGAAAGCCAGCATCGGCACAGCGATTGCTTTAGCAGCAATTGTGCTGGTGATGCAGTTATTGTTTGGCATCGGGCCAAATCAACTTTTCCAACATATAATTCACCTGCCGGAAACCTTGGGTAAAATGATTTCGGGCAAGTGATCCGATTTGGGATTGTTGATTCTTTTAAATACCCGACTTCTTCCAGAAGCCAGGTATCGGGAGATTCCGAGAATTTTCCTTCTTCCTTCTTCCCTCTTCCTTCTTCCTTCTTCCTTCAGATATTAACTTCCCAGCATTTGCAACTTGTACAAACTGGCATACAACCCTTCTTGCTGCAACAATTCTTCGTGGCTGCCAGACTCTACTAACTGCCCGCGTTTGAGCACTAAAATACGATCGACATTTCGGATAGTCGAGAGCCTGTGGGCAATAATTATCGCCGTTCTGTCCGCCATCAAACGCTCTAGAGCTTCTTGAATTAAAGCTTCCGTCCCCACATCCAAACTAGCAGTTGCCTCGTCTAGAACTAAGATACTGGGATTGCGAATAGCGGCACGAGCAAACGCTAATAATTGCTTTTGTCCCCCCGAAAGATTGGTTCCCCGTTCCCGCAATTGCGTATCATAACCTTGAGGCAACTGTTCGATTAAACGGGCAACATTTGTCTTTTCTGCTGCTGCTTGAATTTCCTCAATCGAGTAACTTTCTCCCAGGCTGATATTGCTCTTCACGTCACCAGCAAATAGAAAGCCATCTTGGATAATCACGCCTATGTGCCTGCGTAACTCTGCTTGAGGCAAATCCCGAATATCCACATGATTAACCAGAATCCGTCCTCGGCTAGGTTCGTAAAGGCGGCACAGGAGACGGATAATCGAACTTTTGCCTGCACCCGTAGGGCCGACTAATGCTACTTTTTCGCCTGATTTGATGGTGAAATTGAGGTTTTGCAGGACATATTCGTCTTGTTTGTAAGCAAACCACACGTTGTCAAATTGGATTTCTCCCGATTCAGAATTCTGCGATGTGGCATTTTCTCCTCCCCGAAGCTTGGGGGGATTGGCGGAGGGTGATTGGGGATTTTTAGGCACTAAACGATATTCGGAACTTGCTGGATTTTGATGATTATCTGCCAATTCTCGATCGAACGGAGACAAGTTGTAAGCCGTTGCCTCTGGATGTCCAGTTATCAACAACGGTGAATAACCTGCCCTTCTTCCTTCTTCCTTCTTCCCTCTTCCTTCTTCCTTTTTCCCTCTTTCTTCTTCCTTCTTCCCGCTAGTTGGATCTTTAATTTCGATGGGTTCGTTGAGAATATCGCTAATGCGTTCGACAGCGGTAAATCCTGCTTGAATAGCAGTGAATTTCTCAGCAAATTGCCGCAGCGGATCGAAGAGACGCTGAGCAAATAAAATGAATGCCGAGAGAGTACCGAAGTTAAGATTACCAGCTAAAACCCTTTGGCCGCCCATCCACAAAACGGCTGCAATCGCTACTAAAGCAATCCATTCTAATGTCGCAGATACGGCAGAGTCGTAAAATATAGTTTTGTCAACTGCTTTAATGTAGCGTTTATTCGTGACGCGAAACAATTCCGAGTTGAATCTTTCGCGGCGGAATAGCTGCACTACGCCAATACCAGTCAAGTTTTCTTGCAGTTGGGCGTTGAGATCTGAAAGTTCTTCTCTGGTATTGTAATTTGCTATGCGATATTGGTACTGGAAATAAACTATGACTGCGGTAATGGGTATCATCATCAGCACCAACATTAAAGCAAGTTGCCACTGCATAGTAAACATGAAAATGGCAATTACTAAAATTGAAAATAAATCGCTGACAATGCCGATCGCCCCTGAAGAGAAAACCTCTCCCAAAGCTTCCACATCGCTGGTGAGGCGAGTCATCAGTTTACCGACAGGAGTGCGATCAAAAAATCTCACTGCTAGCGATGTGACGTGCGCGAACAAATCATTTCTAATATCTGTAGTAATTATTTGCCCTACTTTCGTGACTAAATAGCCTTGAAGTGATTGCAGTGCTAATCTAAGTGTTATAGTTAGCATGAGCAAAACTGCCAAAATATTCAATGCAGCAGATAAAGGCACTCCCCGCAAGAACTCGTAGGTAGGTTCCGAGCGAATTACCGAAATTGCCTGTCCGATGAGAATGGGTTGAATTGCTCCTGAGACTGCTAGCGGTACTAATAGTGCGATCGCAATAATCAGCAAGCGTTTGCTGCGGGTTGCGTAAGATGCCAACCTCATGAATAACCGCCAGTCTGTTTCCTGGCCGGATCTGTTTTTGGTGTCTGCTACTGGTGAGGAAATAGTCATTGATGGCAAAAACTGTACAATATATCTAGTTAATAATTGTAACAAATAAAATGAAGATTTGGCACTACTATCAGTAACAGGCAAGATGCCTGTTTCACAAAGAGTGTTTTCTTGTAACAGCAGGTTGGGTTGATGAACGAAACCCAACCAAAATGTTTGTAGGCTGACAAAACAGGTATTATAATCTACTGGTAGAACTTATATTTATTATGCAAGAGATAGAGACAGCCCGATTGTATCTGAGACAATTTACGCCAGACGACTTAGATGAGCTGTACCGCATCTACAGTGATGCAGAAATAATGAAATACTTGAGAGGAGTTAAAACTAGAGAAGAAACAGAAAGCGCCATTCATACCATGCTCAAACGTTGGGAAGAAAACAACTTCGGAATGTGGGCTTTAGTACATAAAATAGACGGTAAAATGATTGGTCGCTGCGGACTGAATTTTCTGGAGAAGACACCGGAAGTTCAGCTAGGCTATGCGCTCGACAAAGTTTATTGGAATCAAGGATTGGCGACAGAAGCATCTTTGGCTAGTCTAAACTATGGATTTCAAATATTAAATTTGGAGAGAATAGTTGCGATCGCCCTCCCAGAAAATATAACCTCCCAGCGGCTGATGCAGAAAGTTGGCATGAAATATGAAAAAAATGCTCATTACTACGAAACAGATGTAGTATATTATTCTGTCTCGCGAGAAAGTTACCATTCAAAAGTAGTTTTGTAGGGTGCGCCTAGCGCACCTTACTGCATTTAAATTACTCGCATCGCAAATTGGCATTATTGTCGGCTGAAAACTACGAAGTTCTTTGCAATTGCTTGTTAACTTTTTCAATTTTCTTAGCAAAATACTCTTGTCTGTGTCCCAATCTTTTAGCCACGTCCCACCCTTTTTGATAGGATTCCAAAGCTTTATCGTAAGCCTTCATCTCTTGATAAACTTGACCGATATTGTCATAAGTGTTCATCAATCCGTAGAAATTGTAAGCCCGCTCTTCTAACAGCAACTGCATTTGATAAATCCGCAAAGTCGGCTCCCACTGCTTTTGCGATCGATAAAGTAATGCTAATTTATCTAAAGCTTCGCTAGCTTGGGCATACTGTTGAATAGGGACGGCTAAATTGTAGGCTTCCTGATAGTATTGAGCGGCTAAATTGATTTGACCTATGGTTTGGTAATCGCTGGCGATCGCAATTTTGAGCGGTGGTATGGCGCTGGGATTTTGTAAGTTAAGATACACTGAGGCTAGTTTTTCCCTAGCTGCGATCGCCTTTAGGGGTTGTTTCGACTGTTGGTAAACATAGGCCAACTGTCTCAGAGTATCTACCTCTGTTGGAGGAGTTACAGGCTGCGGCGGCGCGCCGTTTCCCGCAACTACAGCAGCATTTTGCACAGCAGAATTAGCAGCAAATAAAGCGCGGTTTTCCTGAATTAAAGTAGCCAATTCCTCATACACCGGAGCAGCTTTATCGTAACTCAACCAATTGATGTGAATAAGCCCGATCGCCTTCAAAATCTGACCTTCAGCCAATATATCTTGGTTTTGGCGCGCCTTTTCGAGAATTTCTTGGTAAACTTCTACAGTCGGGCCTTTAGCGCGCACCTGCTGAAAAGCCGCTGCGAAGACGGGGAGCAACTCAGTATTAAGTGGTACTTGGGATTTGACTTCTTTTTGAATTGCTTGTAACCGTTTGGTAATAAGCTGTAGTTCGAGGTTTTTACCGTTACTCCAAGCAACACTTCCCACCCGACTCAAAGCAGCAATTTCCGCCGCCGGGCCCAGATACCTCCGCAGCCGCAATTCTCGGAACCAAATTTCAAAAGCACCCGCGCCGTCTCCCGCTTGCAGTTTAGCCGCTGCTTCTAAGTTTAACTCTTCCAAAGCCGCTGTCAGTTCGTCCCGCTGAGTGCTGCTCAAAGATTCACTGGCAGGAGCTAGGGGATCGGGTGTGGTAAGTTCTAGAGGATTAGGAGAAAATTGATCGAGGGCTGGTGGATTAGTTTGGGCGCTAGCAATAGAACCAGCACACAGCCACAAGAAAAGCAAGCACCCAATTGGTACAGAACTTCTGATTCTCAAAATTTGGTTGCCGCGATTCGGCATCTTTTCTGGAAACATCAAGTTTTGCATATCTACAAAACGGTATAAATTATGTCACAAAGATGGCACAAAAGCAAACTGTTCAACAAGAGCAACAAAATAAATGTCACCGCACTGAGCAATTATTGGGATTTAAAGACGCTGGGCGATCCTCTTCGTTGGCGTAGCCCCCGTAGGGGCGGGCTTCGCCAACGTATTTTACGCTTATTCAGTCTAGCCCTAATTCTCTTAACTGTTTGCACAGCTTGCGCCCCCCCTCCCGCAGTTGCTAGAGACCGCTCTTTTCCAGAATTGTCCCTAGAATTTTTGGGCGAGTACCAATTGCCAAAAATGAATTTTGAAGGAGTACCCGTCGGCGGTTTGTCAGGAATTACCTACGACCCCAAAGGTATTAGTGCAGTCACTTCCAAAGCTTATCGCTTTTACGCTCTCTCCGACGACCCCAGCGAAAACGGAGAAGCGAGATTTTACAGTCTCCGACTAGACCTCACATCAAGCGATCCAGCAAATATTCGCCTAAAAAAAGTTACCGTTGAAGGCGTTACCTCCCTCAAAAAAACAGACGGTGAAACCTTCTCTTGGGGTTCCATAAATCCCGAAGGCATCGCCCTTTCTCCCCGCAATTCAGTATTTGTCGCCAGCGAAGGCGTTACTCATGTGGGCATCCCTCCTTTTCTCGGTGAATTTGACCTCAAAACAGGGCAAATGCGGGGAAATTTGCCGATACCAAAGCGCTATATTCCCGATGCCAGCGATGAAAAACAGCAGCAAGGAGTGGTGGACAATTTAGGTTTTGAATCTTTAACCATCGACCCAGAAACCTTTAGTCCAGGCGGTCTAGATCCGTTTCGTTTGTTCGCAGCTACGGAAGCGCCGTTAATGCAAGATTTAGACCCCGAACAGGCAAGCAAACTGCGTATTTTACATTATATCATCGTCGATAAAACGCCGCAATTAGTCTCAGAAAATCTTTACAATCTCGACCAAGTTCCCATGACTATTTTGAACGGTTTAACAGAATTAGTAACTGTCGGTGGCGGTCAGATTCTGAGTTTAGAACGTTCTTTTGGGCTGTCGGGATACAGCGCTAGGATTTATCAAATAGCAGTTGGGGCGGCTACAGATACTTCGAGAATCCAGAGTTTTAAAGGGCGAGTGGCAGTCGAACCTGTTAAGAAAAAGTTGCTGCTAGACTTAAGCGAACTCGGAATTCCGCTGTACAATTTAGAGGGAATGACCCTCGGCCCGCGCTTGCCAGATGGCAGCCAGAGTATAGTTTTGGTCAGCGATGACAATTTTGATGAAGCGCAGAAAACTCAGTTTATCTTGTTGAGTTTGAAGGGCAAAGGTTAAGTCATAAGGGCGGGCTAGAAGCCCACCCCACCCCACAAGAAAATTTATTGTTTGTGAAGAAACAATATTGCCTGTTTATGAAAACTGTAGAAGAAAATTCACTCTTTGTGGAACAGGCATCTTGCCTGTTCATAAACAGGCTAGAAGCCCACCCCACCCCACAAGAAGATTCTTTGTGAAACAGGCATCTTGCCTGTTTATCAAAACAGTACAATAAAATTCACTCTTTGTGGAACAGGCATCTTGCGGGCTAGAAGCCCACCCCACCCCACAAAAAGATTTATTGTTTGTGAAAAAGGCCCGCAAGCCTGTTGAGGAAAACCGTACAATAAAATTCACTCTTTGTGGAACAGGCATCTTGCCTGTTCATAAAAAAGTTAAATCAAATTTATCCAAATATAAAACCCCCTAATTATGCCAAATCGTAAGACTTTACCATTACCAGAAATCGAACTTTCCTATCTAGAATGGCAGCCAGACACAGGAAAAAAAAAATCTGCCCGTTTGCTGCTGCTGCATGGTTTAGCAGATAGTGCGTGTGTCTGGACTAACTTGGGCAATTACTTGTCCAACCGCTATCATATTGTAGCGCCAGATATGCGCGGTCACGGAGAAAGTAGCAAACCGAAAACAGGCTATACTTTTGAAAGTGCGATCGCAGATTTAGAAGCTTTGATGGCACATCTCAACTGGCCCGACGCCCACATTTTAGGACATTCTTGGACGGGCAAACTAGCACCGATTTGGGCGAGGCAAAATGCCGATCGCTTTTGCAGTATGATTTTAGTAGACCCCATTTTCATCACCAAAATGCCCGCGGCGATGAAACTCACCCTGCCAATTGTTTACCGAAAATTAGACTGTCTCAAATGTGTGGGCCCGTTTGCGACTTTAGCCCAAGCAGAAGCAGCAGCAAAACAATCAGGAGAATACGCAGATTGGAGTGACGTGCAGCAAATGGTATTCCAACAGCAAATCGAACAAAAATCGGACGGAAGTTGGGGCAGTAAATTTGCGATTGCAGCCAGAAATCAGATATTTGCAGAAGTGATGAAAGTTGCCGGTTTAACTGAAAATATTGATATCCAGACTTTGTTTGTACAGCCGGAAAAAGGCGTAAATCGCATGGCTTGGCAAATGCAGCCGTATCAGACATACTTGAAAAATCTTACCGTTGCAAAAGTACCGGGGAATCACTGGTCTTTTTTGACTCAACCTGAAACTTTTAATCAAACTGTGGCAGATTTTTTAGAGGGCACAAGACAGTGAATTTAGAAATTATCGCACATCGGGGATTTTCGGCGATCGCCCCCGAAAATACTTTAGCAGCTTTTGAATTGGCGATCGCCCGTGGAGCTCATTCGATCGAATTTGACATCCAGCTATCCGCCGACAACGTACCAGTGATTTTTCACGACGCAACACTGGATAGAATCACTGGAGTTTCTGGCAAAGTTAGGGAAACAACCCTGTCTCAATTGCAGACACTTAATGCGGGAAAATGGTTTAGCGATGAATTTTCACAACAAAAAATTCCTACCTTAAAAGCCGCATTAACCATACTCAAAAATGTTGACAAATTTCTTTACTTTGATGTCAAACCTCACTGCGAGTGGTCGGATTCAGATGTCGCTGATTTTGTCAATACTCTGAAGGGCGAAAACATCCAACACAAATGCGTTATTACCTCTTTTAATGATAAATTTCTCGAACAAGTGCGGCGGCTATCTGGCAATTTGGCGATCGGACACATTGTTGCTAATCTAGAAGCATACAAAACTCAATTAGCTCAAGCTGTGGCCCATCAGGATAATTTGATTAGCAGTCAGTATCGCGTGTTGCTGGAAAACCCCGCGCTAATTCAAGAAAGCCGGAGTCAGGGAGTTGACATTGTGGCCTGGACGGTGGACGATCGAGCGGATATGCAAAAGTTAATTGATTTGGGTATAACGCGGATAGTCACTAATTGTTTGATATAATTTGTTTAACTTGATATCTTGCACCATTATCAAGAACGGGCTCTTCGGCCCGTTCCACAAAACTCAATTAATAGATGAATTACTTTCGCAAAAGCATCCACGAAATGTCTGGCTATGTGCCGGGGGAACAGCCACCGCTAGGCACAAAAATTATTAAACTAAATTCTAATGAAAATCCCTATCCACCTTCTCCCACAGCCTTAAAAGTGCTTCAGGAAATAGACGGAGAAATGCTGCGGCGCTATCCCGATCCAACTGGCAAAGTTTTCCGCATTGCTGCTAGTAAAATTTTTGGAGTTGCTGACGATTGGATTATTGTAGGTAACGGCAGCGACGATTTATTAAATTTGATAGTTCGCGCTGTGGGCGAATCTGGGAAACAGATTGTTTGTCCCGCGCCAACCTATGTATTGTACCGCACTTTGGCAGCAATTCAAGATGCAGAATTTGTTGAAGTTCCTTATCCCGACGACTACAAGTTACCAGTCGATTTGCTAATAGCAGCCCAGGGTGCAGTGACATTTATAGCTTCGCCAAACAGTCCATCGGGAACAGCCATATCTGTTGCCGATTTGGAGAAACTGGCTAAAGAGTTATCGGGTATTCTTGCGATCGACGAAGCTTATGTAGATTTCGCCGAGGAAAATGCTTTGAACTTGACAAAAAAATACAGTAATGTTATAGTTTTGAGAACGCTTTCAAAAGGTTATTCCCTGGCAGGATTGAGGCTGGGTTTTGGCATAGCAAATCCGGCGCTGCTGGCAGAATTAAATAAAATCAAAGATAGCTATAATGTGGATGCTTTAGCCTATGCAGTGGGGGCGGCTGCGATCGCCGATCAAGACCACAAAACAGCCAACGCCGAAAAAATTAAGGCTTCGCGAGCCAAACTAGCCGTTAGCTTCAAGGAATTAGGCTTTGACGTTTGGCCCTCGCAAACCAACTTTTTGTTAGTTAGGCCACCAAAAGGCGATGCAGAAAGAATTTATCAAACACTGAAAGTACGGGGAATATTAATTCGATACTTCAATCAGCCGCGATTAGAAGACAAATTGCGGATTAGTGTAGGTACGGAGGAACAGAATCAAATCTTAGTTAAAACTTTGAAAGAAATCCTCTAAATAACGATCGCACTAAAATTAGTTTCTAGTGATGACTTTAGTCCTATGATTTTTATGAGGACTTTCATTCCTGACTACACACAGCTTCATTACGGATAATTATTAGGATTGTCAATCGCTAACCCTTCGGAATGAGCAATATTCAGCAATCGGCTGTCCGCAGAAACAAAAATTAGTTGAGTTTCTGGCATTGATGTTAAAACAGATTGAACGCGCAAAGCTGACGCTAATTGCACAGAATCATAAGCCCGCAGCGGGTTTTGCATCACCAGTGCGCCCGCTGTTTCTATCAAAGTGCGATCGACTTCAAGAACTTCATACTGGTTGTCAAAATCCGTGCGAAAATCTTCCATAAGTTGGTCAACCTCATCGACAGATAGACTACCCTCTCGTTGACGGCGTGAAAAAGCGCTGCATACCTCCACCCAAGTAATCTGAGAAATCGCGAGAAAGTTACCTGCTGCAGGAAAAGTAATTGATTGAATCCAATTACTTCCCAATTCAGGCACATACCGTTTAACCAAAGCGCTGGTGTCTAAGAAATAGGCATTTACCACGGGCCACGATCCTCAATAACGATTTCAGAAAGAGGTTTTCCCACTCTTCCCTTGAGTTTTTCAAACAGTTCGCGCCGCTTTTGTTCTGCGGCTGCATCTAGCTTAAACTGTTTTGTTGGCAAACCCATCAATTTTCGTACATCCATCAACTTAATCGCCTTTTCGCGATCGCCCTTGAGTTCTTCCGGCGACACTTCCGCTACAATTGTGATTTGCACAGTATCCCCATCATTCAATGACAAAGGACTCAGAGGACGAAAAATCCCATTTTCGTAGATAGCAGTAATAGTTTCTGGCATAATTAGCCTCTTAATTAAATGCTTTGACTTATTGTACTTCTTTTAATTACTTCGTTGCCACCACAGCCAAATTCCAAGCCAAGCGCTTCATCAAAGGCAACTTTTTCAAAAAGCCATCCCACCCTTCCAACCGAGAATATTCCGGTTTCAATCTCTCTTGTTCAATGATAATCTTTTTCCAATAACGCTCCTCATTCGGATGCACTTTTTCGATTAAATAAAAGCGCAAAAAAATCCACAGCGATGTCAGCCAAAACGTATCATAAGCCGTCTCCGAAAACAAAGACTTGACCAAATTCACAATATTAATATCCAAAGGAGTTTCATCCTCCGTCCGCACCTCAGTAGCCATCCTGCGGTAAACATTAATCACCGGATTGTGCTTCATCGGGTCCCAAAAACAAGCTTTACCCCCAGGCTTCAGGACGCGGTGCATTTCGCGAATTGCCTTTTCAGGTTCCGGTAAATGGTGCAACAAATTAGAAGCGTAAACAATATCAAAACTATTGTCCGGGAAATCCAGTGCCATTGCATTCACCGTACAGCCCTCTATTTTGACGCAGTTTTTTTCAGCCAATTTCAGAGCAACTTCTACCATGCCCTGAGAATAGTCGGCAGCCACACAATCTGCGCCTTTTTTAGCAAAATAAACGCTATTTTCTCCCGCGCCGCAGCCTAAATCTAAGAGGCGTTTGCCTGTAATATCGCCCATTTGCTGGACGATAAATCTGTTTTCTGGGGCGGTGCAAGCTTCAAAATAATCATTAACTCGAATGCCTTCAATATCGATTGTGGATGCCCAAGCATCGTGGAATTGCCGCTCTTTTTTTAAGGTTTCGTCTTGCATTTTTCAAGAGTTGGTTATTAGTAAAAAAAAGTAATTTTAAACCGCAGATAAACCCTGATAAAGGCAGATTAATTGAGATTTATCTGCTTCGATCTGGGTTCGTCTGCGGTTTATTTCAACAAAAAGGGCTGACAAGAAATTTATCAGCGCTGTGCTTTTGCAACAACTTGATTTCCGATCGGAGTTGGCTGTTCGGAGGATTTTTCAGCACTATGCTGCAATGCCTGATACAGGCGATTTAAAGCACTGATGTATGCTTCTGCGGACGCTACGATAATGTCGGTATTTGCGGAGTGACCAGAAAATACTTTGCCTTCGTGGCGCAAGCGAATTGTTACTTCCCCGATCGCATCTATTCCCGCTGTCACCGACTGTACAGAAAACTCGATCAACTCGTTGGGTACGTTTACCACCCGGTTAATTGCCCTGTAAATCGCATCCACAGGCCCAGTGCCGATCGCAGCATCGGTCAATTCTTCGCCCGCCGGATTCCGCACAGTGACAGTTGCTGTCGGGCGAGATTTGTCGCCGCAGGAAACTTGCACCAATTCTAACCGGAAAAGTTCCGGTGCTTGGTGCACTTCGTTATTGGCGATCGCCTCTAAATCCCAATCAGTAATCTCTTTTTTCTTGTCTGCCAAATCCTTAAACTTGACAAAAGCCTTATTTAGTTCATCGTCTGCCATTTCAAAACCCAACTCTTTCAAGCGAGTGTGGAAAGCGTGGCGACCCGACAATTTACCAAGCACGATTTGATTTTCTGTTAAGCCGATCGACTCAGCGTCCATAATCTCGTATGTCCGCTTATTTTTGAGTACTCCGTCTTGGTGAATTCCCGACTCGTGAGCGAAAGCATTTGCCCCGACAATCGCCTTATTTGGCTGCACCAACATCCCCGTCAAAGTGGAAACCAAGCGGGAAGTTTTGTAAATTTGGCGCGAGTCAATATTTGTCAGCGGTTCCTCCGAATCTGCAGCCCGGCCCAAGAACGGATTATAATATTGGCGCCGCACGTAAAGCGCCATTACTAACTCTTCCAGAGCGGCATTTCCCGCCCGTTCCCCAATCCCGTTAATCGTGCATTCTAACTGTCGGGCGCCATTTTTCACAGCTTCCAAAAAGTTAGCAACAGCCAATCCTAAGTCATTGTGACCGTGAACCGAAATAATCGCGCGATCGATATTCGGCACATTTTCCTTAATTCCGCGAATCAAAGCCCCAAATTCGCTCGGAGTCGTATAGCCGACAGTATCGGGAATATTAACAGTAGTCGCACCGGCGGCGATCGCCCGTTCTAGAACCTGATACAAAAACTCCGGTTCCGATCGACAAGCATCTTCCGGCGAAAACTCCACATCATCCACAAAAGATTTAGCGTAAGCTACCATTTCCGGCACAATTTCCAGAACCTCAGCCCGCGTCTTTTTCAGCTTATATTCCAAGTGAATATCGGACGTAGCCAGAAACGTATGAATTCGCGAATTTGCTGCTGGTTTCAGAGCCTCTGCTGCTGTTTTAATATCCTCCTTTCTCGCCCTCGCTAAACCGCAAATTGTCGGCCCATTTTCTGTGCCAACCGATCGGGCTATTTTTTGGACTGCCTCAAAATCTCCCGTGCTGGTGAAAGGGAAACCCGCTTCAATCACATCCACGCCCAATCTCGCTAACTGTCGAGCAATAGTCAGCTTTTCATCCACATTCAGAGATGCACCCGGAGATTGTTCTCCGTCCCGCAAAGTCGTATCGAAAATAATAATCCGGTCTTGACTTGGTTGAGTTTTCATAGCTCTAAAAAAGTGTTCTCCTGATTTTTACTTGTCCGCTGTTCTGGGCAATTAGTACCAGTCACCAGTCTTGTGTTTCGCGCCCATAACGAATAATTAATAATTAACAACCCATAACGCCTGACTGCTGACTGCTGACTAATAACTAATGACTAATAACTAATGATTAATGAAATCGGACTGCTTCCCTGTCAACTGTCAACTTTCAACTGTCAACTGTCAACTGACTAATAATCCATCTTTTCGATATGTTCCCGAATTTCATTCAGGTCTATATACCTATCTGTAGCATTTCGTAACTCTCTAGCAATCATTCCTTCGGTGGATACCACAGTAATATGAGTATTTTTCGATCGCAGTAGCTCTATAGCCCGCTCAAAATCCCCATCTCCGCTAAACAGCACAACTTGGTCGTACTGATCCACCGTATTAAACATATCAACCACAATCTCAATGTCTAAATTAGCCTTTTGAGAATATCTGCCCGAAGCATCGTCGTAATATTCCTTAAGAATTTTAGTGCGAACCGTGTAACCTAGACTTATCAAAGCATCTCGAAATCCCCTTTGATCTTGGGGGTCTTTCAGACCCGTATACCAGAAAGCATTGATCAAGATGACATTCGGCTGCGAAGTTTTGAAATATTCGAGCACCCTGCGAGGATCAAAAAACCAACCGTTCTTTTGTTGAGCGTAGAACATATTGTTCCCGTCCACAAAAATAGAAAGGCGGTTCATTAAGTTTGTCATAGAAACTTAGACCTAATAATTGTAGAAAGAAGTTAATCTAAATATCACATTTTAGCAACATGGAGCTAACTGAGGCAATAGATTAGACTTCAGAAAACTCCATCTCCCCAGTATTTCATATTTTCGGCTCTACCGCCAGAGGGTTCTTTTAAACCTGCTTGCATTTTAGCGAGGGGCCCTCACAAACTATACGCCTAGTAACTCAATACCGGCTGCCGTGTCAAGGTTAATGGCGCCTTCAAACTACCGCGCCCACCGTCCTACCGCCAAGCAGGCATACCGAAGCGCATAGCAGTAGATTTTGCTCCCCTGATTTCATAGCGCAGACTACCTCCGCTCAAGCCTTTTTGCTTTCAAGAGCCCAGCGAGCTAACTCTGTCCGGTTGTGCAGACCTGTTTTGCCCAGCATATTGCTGACGTGGCTTTCGATAGTCCGCTGGCTGACATTCATCACGTCTGCGATCTGGCGGTTTGCCATACCCTGCGCTAGCAACTGTACCACCTTTAACTCAGTGGGAGTCAATTCGACATTGCGGCGCGCCTTAATTTTTGTGCCACTCTCTATACCGGGATTTGAGTGGCGAATCAAGCGGGAGGCAGCTTTCAGAGAAGATTCCACTTGGGCGACCAGTTCTTCTGGTTCAAAAGGCTTGACTATATAAACGTCCGCCCCAGTGCTCAAGCCTTTTACTCGGTCTGAACTTTGACCTTTTGCGGACAAGAAAAGAACCGGAATCCAGCTCGTGCGAGGGTCTTCTCTGATGTGTTTGACTAAAGTGTAGCCGTCCATTTCCGGCATCATCACATCGCAGATAATCAAGTCGGGAACTTCTTGTTCTAGTTTTTCCAGAGCGTCTCTGCCGTTTTCTGCTGTAATGACGTTGTAACCCCGAAACTCCAAGTAGTCCTTGACCAGCAAGATCAAGTTGGGGTCGTCGTCAACCAGCATCAGCCGTTTTTGCTCTCCTGAATTATTGTCCTTTGTCATGTTTATTCCCGCTAAAGTATCCCGCACGCTTCCTTGTTTTCACTTCTGTTTTTTCCGTCAGTCCCCCGCCACCCGGCTGGGGGTGGAGGACGACGATCGACTGAAGGGATGGCGGTGAGGGAAAGCGGGGCGGGTATTACCGCTTTCCAACCTATAATTGACGGCTGTTTGTGAGTGTCTTACGACCTGGAATGCAGCCCAAACCTGTAATGGACGATCGCCCTGTCAAGATCAGCCTTGATTGATTGGAGATTCCCTAACAGAGCCCAAGTTAAATATCTTTAATCTCGATCGGTTCAATTTCAGGTTAATGCCCCGGTTTTAAATGATACTTCTGATATAGAGAAATTTAAGCAGACTCCCTACTTACGTATTTAACTGTTTCTAGTGTAGTTTGGCAACCTGCTTAGTGTCGGCCACTGAGAAATTTTTGCACAAAATTTCACAGTTCCTCCGATCTATTTTTTTTACTGTACCTTTTGAGAAACACAAGGAACACGGGAAGCCGCAGAAGGAAGACAAGAACCTAACTACAGTTTTATTGAAATGTAGCAGGTGCGATCGCCCGGACGCCAAACTGTCTCAAATTCTCACCCTTAACCTTAAATTTAACACTTTACCTATAACCCTGTACTTTAAACAGCGCTATACTTAAATGTTTTGCTGTGCATCAGGAGGCACAGGCAAAGGATGAGTTAAGAAAGCGTATTCTTGAACGACCTTTGAGTTGAGGAGATGTTCCTGAATAATTCTCTCAATGACGGGGGGAGTAACGTCGCGATACCACACTCCGTCTGGATAGACTACCATAATCGGGCCAGACGCGCACACTCGCAGGCAATTGGCTTTCGTGCGAAAGACGCAGGTTGGTCGAGTGGCACTTGGCTTGTCCAACCCCAATTCTTGCAAGCGTTTTTTTAAGTAATTCCACGCCTCCAGACTGGTTTGCCGATCGCAGCACTTGGGCACGGTTTGGTCGGCACAGATAAAAATATGCCGCTCGATTTGAGCGATTCCCAGGCTTTGGACGCAAGCACTCAAGCCTTGGCTGCAAGATTCCTCGTTATTTTCTGTCATTGTCTTCATCAATCAAAAGTAATTGGTTAGCGGTCTAAAGTCATCACCACAGCCCCCACTCCCCCCTCTCCTTCCCTCCAACTCATGCTCGGTTCGGGAACCCGTACTGACAACTAAGTTGCGATCGCCCCTGACTAAAGCTAAATTAGCACTCAGGAGTCGAGAGTGCTAATATGTCAGTTGTAAGTAGTCCGCTGTTGCTTTCATAGCGACCCTGACCCCTGACTGACGACAATCTGTAATCTGGAGATTTATTTATGGCAGCAGTATCACTGAGTGTTTCTACCGTTAAACCGTTAGGCGAGCGCGTGTTCGTGAAAGTAAGCGCTAGCGAAGAAAAAACCGCCGGCGGCATCCTTCTACCCGACACAGCTAAGGAAAAGCCCCAAGTAGGCGAAGTCGCGGCCGTTGGCCCCGGCAAGCGCAACGACGACGGCACTCGCATTGAAATGGAAGTCAAAGTCGGCGACAAAGTTCTCTACTCGAAGTACGCCGGCACCGACATCAAACTCGGCACCGACGAATACGTCTTGCTTGCAGAAAAAGACATTCTGGCGATCGTTAACTAATTAATCATTAGTCCTCAGTCCTTAGTCATCAGTCATTAGTTTAAAGCGAACGCCGCCAAACAACTAATGACACGGGACAAATGACTAAAATCCATCATCCCCAATCCAAAATCTCAAACCCTCTCATCCCCAAAAACTATGGCTAAGCGTATTATCTACAACGAAAATGCACGTCGCGCCCTCGAACGCGGTATGGACATTTTGGCCGAAGCAGTGGCCGTAACCCTCGGCCCCAAAGGCCGTAACGTGGTTCTCGAAAAGAAATTCGGAGCTCCTCAAATCGTCAATGACGGCGTTACCATCGCCAAAGAAATCGAACTAGAAGACCATGTAGAAAATACAGGCGTTGCTCTAATTCGTCAAGCTGCTTCCAAAACCAACGACGCAGCAGGCGACGGTACCACAACTGCTACCGTTTTGGCTCACGCAATGGTCAAAGAAGGTCTGCGGAACGTAGCAGCCGGCGCAAATGCGATCGCCCTCAAGCGCGGTGTTGACAAAGCAACCACGTTTTTGGTAGAAAAAATTGCCGAACACGCCAAACAAGTAGAAGATTCCAAAGCCATCGCTCAAGTCGGCTCCATCTCTGCTGGTAACGACGATGAAGTCGGCCAAATGATTGCTAACGCAATGGACAAGGTGGGCAAGGAAGGCGTGATTTCCCTGGAAGAAGGGAAGTCTATGACCACCGAATTGGAAATCACCGAAGGGATGCGCTTCGACAAAGGCTACATTTCTCCCTACTTCGTCACCGACACTGAGCGGATGGAAGCGATTCTAGAAGAACCCTTCATCTTGCTGACAGACAAGAAAATCGCTCTGGTACAAGATTTAGTACCTGTGCTCGAACAAGTAGCTCGTTCCGGCCGCCCGCTGTTGATCATTGCAGAAGACATTGAGAAAGAAGCTTTAGCTACCCTCGTTGTCAACAAACTGCGCGGTGTGTTGAACGTGACTGCTGTTAAAGCACCCGGTTTTGGCGATCGACGCAAAGCCATGTTAGAAGATATCGCCGTATTGACCGGCGGTCAACTAATCACCGAAGACGCCGGTTTGAAACTGGAAAATACCAAGCTCGACATGATCGGCAAAGCCCGCCGCATCACCATCACCAAAGACAGCACCACAATTGTTGCCGAAGGTAACGAAGCCGCCGTCAAGTCCCGCTGCGAACAAATTCGCCGTCAAATGGACGAAACCGAGTCTTCCTACGACAAAGAAAAGCTGCAAGAACGTTTGGCCAAATTGGCTGGCGGCGTCGCAGTGATCAAAGTCGGCGCGGCTACCGAAACAGAAATGAAGGATCGCAAACTGCGTCTTGAAGATGCGATCAACGCTACCAAAGCTGCTGTTGAAGAAGGAATTGTTCCTGGCGGCGGTACAACTTTGGCTCACCTGACTCCTCAATTGGAAGAGTGGGCGAATAGCACTTTGAAGGGCGAAGAATTGACCGGTGCTTTGATTGTGGCACGGGCTCTGGCTGCTCCTCTGAAGCGGATTGCTGAAAATGCTGGTTTGAATGGCGCTGTGATTGCTGAGCGCGTCAAAGAAAAGCCGTTCAACGTCGGTTTCAATGCAGCGACAAATGAGTTTGTCGATATGTTTGAAGCTGGTATCGTTGACCCTGCGAAGGTGACTCGTTCTGCTCTGCAAAATGCCGCATCTATTGCTGGTATGGTGCTGACAACCGAGTGCATCGTCGTTGACAAGCCTGAACCGAAGGATGGCGCTGCTGCTGGCGCTGGCGGCGGCATGGGTGGCGGCGACTTCGATTACTAAGTCGATCTTTTGATGGGGCGGGCCCAAAAGCCCGCCCTGTTATATTGATAACAGTTTTTAGTGTTAGGTATAACTTTAACTCTGAAGATAAATTAATTAAATTATTTTTTTACTCAAAACGCAAGGTCACAACCTAATGGCCAAACCCTGCGTTTATATAAAAACTAGGAATTTTAAAATGGCTAAAACAAATGTGGAGATAATTCCCAACGAAGCCTTAGTAGTTCGTGGTGGTCGTAATCATCCAGAAGATATTCAACGTGCCATAGGAACCCACCCCAGCGGCCTCACGGGAATTTCTGTAGAATGTGCAGTAGAATTGTCTGTAGCAGAATTAGCATTAGCAATCCCTCACAGACAAGTGGGTGTTACCACAGTGGCTAAAGTTCGCTCGGAAGGTGGAGATGTCATCCGTACTTCTGGCAGAAGTTTAAATCATGCAACTCTCACTGGCTTAACACCAGAAAAAGCAAGTCTTCTGCTGATACCAACGATTCCTAACCCATCTAGGACTTAGGCAACTGGCACATAGATTAGGGTGCGTCAGACCCTCAAACCCTGGTTATATTAATCCATCACTTCGTCTGACGCACCCTACAAGCTCATCTAAGTGAGTCAGTTGCGTAAATCTCCCCATCAAAAAATTCATCTTAAGTGTAGTAATAAATATGAGTTCTCCTAGAATCTTTGCAGACTTTCATAATGCTGATAAACAGAGTCGCCTTCGTCTGAATTGTGTTGGTACAATTGAAGATTTGAGTCGCCAAAATATTAAATTGCAAAATGGTCAATTGCTCACCCTCTATAGCGAAGAATTAGAAGTGGATGGCGTAGTGCAATATTCTGAAGAGGAAAGTCTTTGGGTGGCAGCAATTGATTGGGAGCAAATTAGACAAGTAGAGGATATGCTTCTTCAAGCAACTGTCTAGTTAGGGATTGCTCAATATTCATCTTTGGGAATGGAAATAATATGAATCTATCATTTAAAGATTTAAGATTTATTATAAAAGCCATTGAACATCAAATAAATGCCTATAAAGAACGTTTGCAAGTAATTGAAGATGTAGATGAGGATGAGGCTGCCGAGCTAGGGAATGATATTAAATTTTTAGAGCTTCTCCTCGCAGACATGACGACAAGTTTAGAGCAGAATACTGGACGGGAAAATATCGCTTATGAACAAGCGCTATCTGAAGCCCTAGAAGAGACTTTTGCAGAGTGGGAAACTAGCGAGGCGATGACGGCGGAGGAGGCCTGTAAACGGCTCAGAGTAATTTCAGCTCAAGCTCTCGAATAACTTTGAGAGAAGGCAGCCAAAACTGAGCAGCCTAAGTGCATAATCAAAATGTGGCTTCTATTACGTTTGAATAACCACCCCCACCATTTATGAAACTTTATCATACTCCCATTTCCCCGAACTCTCGCCGCGTGTGGATCGCCCTCTTAGAAAAAAACCTGCCTTTTGAATTAGTAGAAATCCACTTGGACGGCGATCACTTAGAGCCAGAATTTATCGCAATGAATCCTTTTCACCGCATCCCTGTTTTGGTGGATGATGACTTCACTGTCGTCGAGTCTCTGGCAATTCTTGACTATCTAGAAACGAAGTATCCCGAACCGGCAATGCTGCCAAAAGAACCGAAAGATTTGGCAGTTGTGAAAATGGTAGAATTGGTCACGGTTAACGAACTTCTACCGCAACTTTACCCGCTAAGCAGTGAAAAAATGGGATGGGGAACTCCCCAACCGCAGGAAATCGAAAAGGCTAAGGAAAAAGTCGATACTGTGCTGAAATTCTTTGAAGGCTTGTTGGACGATCGCGCTTTTTTCGCTAGCAACACTGTCACGTTTGCCGAGTGCGTTGCCGGCACTGTCGTGCCCTTGCTATCTTGGGTTGATGTTTCCCTAGACGGCTATCCTAAAATTCAAGCTTGGTGCGATCGACTAATGTCGCGTCCTTCATGGCAGCAAACTCAATTCACCGAGGCAGATTTGGCGACTTTCGTATCTCGGAGACAAAAGTTTCTCGCACAAGCTGAAGCCTCATGAACCAATCAATTGTGAAGCGATCGCTCTTTTTCCTAGCTATTTTCACCTGCATCCAAATTCCCATCGCAGCAATGGGGCAACCCGCCGCCCGATCGAACTACCAAGCAATTAACGCTAAACAGTTCCTTGCCGATCGCAAAATTACCCTCTCCAACCCCAAAGATATCGCAGCAAAACTTTTTAGCAGCGACACAGAATCTGAAGGCCGAAAAAGCGACCAAATTTCAGTTGAATATCCCACGCGAGAAACAGCCGTAATTCTCCAAACCGTCGTCGGTTTAGCTGACGATTCTGTTGCCGGAATGCGACACCGCATCGAACTCAGACTTAGGCAAAATAAGTGGGAAATTGTCTGGATTGGCAGACAATCGAAGTGTCAACCAAATCGCGGACACCAAAATTGGGCAAGCGGCCTCTGTAACTAGAAAGGTCGATCGGCTTTTTGCTTAAATTTCTTCACCCCGCCTTCGTTGCGAGGAAGGAAGCTAGGGCTTGACGCAACCGACGAAAAACACAAACCCAGAAAGATTCGCTATCGGTCGGTTCCGACAGAAATAAGTTATTCGTATGTAAGTCCAGGAAGCAGTCTGGGCTCCGCGTTCCTAGCTGCGCGACAATCTTCAAACTATTTTCGGTGTCGATCGCTCTTTTTGACTAAAAGAGCGATCGAACTCAGAAGTTTACTTGCACATGATTAAATTTCCCGCCGAGATGAATCCGGCCACAGGGGCTGAAATCTCAACCCAATTGCGATTTTCTCCATTCTTATCTTTCACTAACTGGAAATTGGGTACAAGCGTTACTTGACCGTTAGCCGGTACACCGCCTTTAACAGCAGAAGTCTTTGAAGGCTCGGTGCGGATAGCTAGACCCCTTGGCGCTACGCGAGGTTCTACTTGGCGGCACAGACTTACTGGGCCCGTTGCAGGTGCTGGTGCTGGTGCGGGTGCTGGTGCTGGTGCTGGTGCTGGTGCAGGTGCTGGTGCTGGTGCTGGTGCGGGTGCTGGTGCGGGTGCTGGTGCGGGCGCCGGTGCTGGTGCTGGTGCTGGTGCTGGTGCTGGTGCTGGTGCGGGCGCTGGTGCGGGCGCTGGTGCGGGCGCTGGTGCGGGCGCTGGTGCGGGCGCTGGCGCTGGCGCTGGTGCGGGCGCTGGTGCTGGTGTCGCTGCCGGCCTTGGGGAAGGAGTTTGACTAATTGTGGTGCTGGCTGTTGTGCACGAACCTAAATTAGCCTCGTTGTTGGGATAGCCGCTAGCTACATACCCTGTGACGGGAGCGGTAATTTGAATCCAGAGGCGACCGTCGGAGGCTTTAACAGAAGTAGCGCCTTGGGACAGTGTTACCTGAGTGTTAAGTCCTACCCCGCCCACTCTAGGGGATTTGGGGTCTGGGTTCTGGCGAACGGTCAAACCTTCTTTGGGAGTGACTTTACGGCAAAGGTTGCCAGCCTGGGCTATTTGAAACGTCGCGCTATCTTCAAACGAAATATTTTCCGCATTTTGACTGACAGTGGATGTTGATGGGGCGGCAACACCGATGGCATTCGCCTGCAAACTTCCGACTACGATCGCGATCGCGCCCAGCAATGCAGCGGGTTTATTCCAGCAATTCAAGTTTTTCATCCGTTCAACTCCTCACTTAACCACAATCATTATCTTAATTGCAGGTCAATATAGCAAAAAAATCGATTTGTCTTCCACAAAAAAGCTTTACATAACTTTTTTATGACCGCAAGTCAAGTTTTATTTATATTATTTAATGTTTGGTGAGTTGAGCGAAGGCAAATAAAGCTGCTACGCCGATAAATGACTCATTATGCCACAGTGGGGGAGGGAGAAGGCGAGAGTGTCTGAGTCGGGGAATGGCAGAGGGGGAAAGTAAACAGTTAAGTGTTTAAATGCGGGACAGTTTACTAGGACTGCAAGTCATTTGTTGTGTTCGTTAAACCATTTAGCTGTCAGTTGTTGCAGTTGAGTAATATGGGGCTACATTTCATGTGAATTCTTGGCAGCTTCGAGAGCGAGATTGTGCTGGAGATGCTCCCAGATTCTGAGTGACAAGCGATTGGAGCGATCGACCCCATCGTCGTAGTGGGCTGGCACAAGCCGGATACAGTTCTTCGATCGCGCTCACATAACTTCACTGTCGATCGTACCTTACTTAAACAGGACTTACGCACTCAAGGGCGTTAAATCAAGGGTTTGAGATTGCTTCACTACTTTATCTTCGGACAGAAAATCTTAGTACGTGCGCCCACGACTATTAAAATTGTGGCAAACAGCGCAAATCGCTAGCCTTGACCCGATGGCTGGCGTCAATTTGATAAAATCTTCCAAAACGGAAACTTATCGGCTTGAGGCACAGTTGTGTTTTTGTGGCTAAAGTCGCCCCGCCATCAGCGACAGTTGCTGTAGCTGTTTGCAAACGGTTTTGTTCCTGTGGAGACAACCAGCACAAAACCTCCGAACAAAAGCAGCCCGCTCAAATCAGAAACCAAATATTTGCGCCAATTCTGATTTAATTATATTGCTATAGCAACCGCACTCGATGTTTATGAGGTTTTCACTTGCTATAACTAATGCGGTAGGTTCCTTCGGAATGGGATCATATTAATGATAGGAAAAATCTTTTTCTCGCAGGGCGATGGCGATTAGCGCACGCACAAGGAGAGGAAAAACCCAACTAATCTCCTCGCTTCTTCCTTCTTTCCCAAATAACTAAAGCCTTCTCTATTCGAGAGTTAAAGCTTTCTTCCTTCTGCTATATAATGACCAAAGCGTTAAATATTTTTGCAGTGACAAAAACTACTAACAAAAAAGACGGCAAATCCTCTAAATATCCCTTTGACGGTCTATCTTTAGACGATCGCAATCCCGACTTCATTGAGCTTTGGTTGCCAGTCTGGGAATGGCTGTACCGCTACTATTTTCGCGTACAAAGCGACGGCTGGCACCACGTCCCCGCGAGCGGAAAAATGCTCGTTGTCGGTTCTCACAACGGGGGAATCGCCGCTCCAGATATGTTTATGTTCCTATACGAATGGTTCCGCAGGTACGGCACCGAACGCTTGGCCTACGGATTGATGCACCCGACGGTTTGGCAAGTTTCTCCTGATGTTGCTAGCATGGCGGTTCAGTGTGGAGCCCTCAAGGCGCATCCGAAAATGGCGATCGCAGCTTTGCGAAAAAATGCCCCAGTTCTCGTCTATCCGGGCGGCGCCCAAGATGTTTTTCGCCCCCACCACTTGCGCGATCAAATCTACTTTGCGGGACGCAAGGGATTTATCAAATTAGCATTGCGAGAAGAAGTGCCAATTTTACCAATTATATCGCATGGTGCCCACGATACTTTGATAGTTTTGGCAGATTTGTACGAACAAGCAAAGCAATTGCATGAATTGGGGATGCCGTGGCTATTTGGCATCGATCCGGTGGTATTTCCGGTGTATTTGGGATTGCCTTGGGGATTGAGTATTGGGCCTTTGCCGAACCTGCCTTTACCCGTGCAAATTCGGACTCGCGTCTGCCAACCGATTGTATTTGAGAGGTATGGTTCGGAGGCTGCGCGCGATCGCGATTATGTTGATGCTTGTTTCGAGCGAGTTACCACCCAAATGCAACAACAATTAGATTGTTTGGCTGGCAATTGAGAATTGCACAAGTCTACATTATTCTAGGCTGCAGCAACCGATTTTTTTTACGACTATATAGCGTGAAGCGCGAGGGATATGGGTAAAAAAAACTGGTTTCTTGACTCCTGTGAGTAAGTCGTGACTGCAAACATTTTTTGAAATTAATCCATTAGATTTATTTCAAAAACCGACAATTGGGGTACAAAATCGGATTTTACCCATCTTAATTACGTGAAATACCCGAAAACCGCAGTCGCAAAAGTCATCCTTTTTATCATGCAGGTTCTAGCGGAAATCATATCAGGTTAAATCAACGCATATGAATAGGATTTCATCTGCGTTGATCTTCCTTCATCGGCGGAAAAAAATAGAATATAGAATAGGCAAAAATAACCTGATTCTGTATAAACTATTTATATTAATTCTGCCTTCTGCCGAACGGTGACTAATTGCCCGATCGCCTTAACCGCAATACTGGGATGAAAAAGTATAGCCGGCGACTCAATCATGTGCAGAACTTCCAAAAATGCTTGACAAACTTTACCATCTTCGACAAGGACTTTTAACACCAGATCCATATAATCAATTGTCAGTCGTGTAGCGAGGTTTAGTTTTGCACCTTCACTTAGAGGATAGCGGGAATCCTGACTGATGGCAAACATCCAAGGAATAGTGTGTAATTTTGCTAGTTTTTGTTGAAATTGTCGCGCCAAGCCTGTTAAATCGCCTTCTGGATACCGCTCTCTTTGCTTTTGCAAACATTCATCTAGCATCTGAGCATCCAGTGCAGCAACGGTCATTCCTTGGCCATAAACTGGGTTGAAAGCGCAAACTGCATGACCGATAATTACCAAGTTTTCAGGGTAGCGGGAGAGGCGATCGTAGTGTCGCAAAAGGTTTTCTGTACCTCGATAACTATAAATAGGAGTTAGCGGTTTCGCATCTTTAATTGCATGATAAATTATCGGAGTTGGGAGAGTGCGGGCAAATTCTACAAAACCTGCTTCGTCTGTGGGGGGATAATCACGATCGCCCCCGGCGAAACCCACCAGCCAGCGATTGCCTTCGATCGGGAAAATTGCACCGCCACGGGTGCGGAACGGCGGCCCTGGTGATACAAATACTGGCGCTGTGCCTGACAATTTACCACTGCATTCATAGATGCGGGTGGCATAGCCGACAAAAGCATTGATAACGGTTTCTTGCGGAGGTTCATAGCCTAAACTTTTCAACCATTTAGGTGTTTTGGAAACTTTGCCACCAGCATCGACAACTAAATCTGCATACAAATTCTCTGCATGGATGTTTGCTGGGTTGTGGCGATCGCGAAAACGCACCGATACGCCAGCAATCTTCGCGCGCGAGGCATTCGCCAGCAACCCCGTTACTGTGCCTCCTTGGAGGAAATGCACGTTCGTATTTTCAGCTAAGCGGCGGCGGATTTGCCAATCAAGTAAATCCCGACTGAACATAATTACATCATTTAGATCCGGGCTAAATTGCGGGGCCCAACCTGCCGGACTAAACCACCCGATCGACCTCGGATCTAAACTAGGAGCACCAGCAGCTACCAGTTCGTTTTCCAAGCCGGGAAAAAACTCTTCTAGGATGATTCTTCCCCGATTTAAAAGGATGTGAAGGTGACGGGATGGAGGAATACCGGGGCGAGGTGCGGGTTTTTCTGGAAAAAAATCTCGTTCAACAATACTTACTCGGTCGAAGTGTTTTGCTAATACTCTAGAGGCCAACAGTCCTGCTAGACTGCCGCCAATAATAATTGCATGACTTTCTCGCTGCACTATTGAATTCCTTCAAAGCTAATTTGCTATGCCATTCGTTGATGAATTGTGAAGAATTTTTATGGGCTTCTGTGCCGACTCTTAATATCGATCGACCAAAGATTTTCCTCTGCGATTATTTTAATCAGACTTAAATACCACAAATATCCCTCAAGTGACAGCCAGCCACAGACATATTTTTACACTTCCAACTGTAGGGGGATGCTTTAGCTCGACAATAAGGCGATGCTTGCCATTGGGGGCATGAGTCTAAAACTATACATTGGTTAACTTGCGCCAATGAGCGCGCGCACCCACTCCTTAACGAGGAATATACTATGTATCAAAATTTGCCAATAAATCCACAACTGTATAACATCGGGTTCTGGCTGGCCCAAGTGCCAGTGGAGCAGACTACAACAACAAACAGAGTAGAAGACGCAGCACTCCTCTATTCCGGGCCGCAATTTTTTATCGCCTTGATAGCTGGAGTGGTACTCGCCTGCGCTTTCCAACTTTTGCTAACAAATTTATCAGTAGCAGCCGGCCTTTCGTACATGGGACAATCCCACGACGACGACCACCACTCGGATAGCGGCAGTTCCCCAGTCCGCCACATCGGCCGAAAGGTAGGTACTTGGACGCTAATCACCGTCACCATCGCCCTATTCTTTGCTTGCTTGCTAGCAGTTAAGCTCAGCTTGATTAGCAGCCCCGGTTTAGGTGCGATCGTCGGTTTAGTCGTGTGGGCAACCTATTTCTCAATGCTTGTTTGGGTGAGTTCCACCACCGTCGGTTCCTTGATCGGTTCCGTCGTCAACAGCGCCACAGCAGGCTTTCAAGCCATTGTCGGCACCGCAGCCTCGGCTATCGGTGCCAAAGCAGCTAGCAACCAAGTAGTCGCCACAGCCAAAGCAGCAGCAGCAGCAGTGGGCCACGAACTCGGTAGCGCGATCGACCCCACAAGCTTGCGCGAAAACGTCGAAGACTACATCCAAAGCCTCAAACCGCCAGAATTAGACATCAAAGGGATGCGTAGCGAGTTTGAAAAATTACTTAATGATCCGCAACTAAAAACCATTGCAGCCGAAAATTTGCCGAATCTCGATCGGCAAACTCTCGTAGATTTAGTAAGTTCGCGATCGGACTTATCAAAACGCGACGTAAACCGGATTGTAGACCAACTTCAAGATGCTTGGAAACAAGTAGGAAAACAAGGGCAGCCATCAGACGGCATCGCCCAATTAGTAGACTATCTCAAATCTGCCAAATCTGGAGATCTGGTCTCAGATAAATTGGCAAGCCGGGTAGAAAAAGCCCTCAGCAATCTGGGCGGTCAAAATTCTGGACAAAGCCCGACCATGATGTCCCAAGCAACGACAATGGCAGTCAATGCTTTAATGGGAATAGTATTGGGTCGCACGGATATTTCTGACTTAGATCTTGAAAAAGTAGTCGGTCAGCTCAAAGAAGCTAAAGACAAAGTTACCCAGCAAACTGATAAAATTACCGCTCAAGTCAAAGGCGAACCCGTAACATACAGCCCAATTCGTGCGGACGTAGAAAACTATCTACTCAACACTTATTCGTGGCAGATGAACCCCCAAGCCATCGAGCGCGAATTTCGCGACGTTCTCTACGATCCGACAGCCGATCCGGGAACTGTGCGCCGCGAATTAGAAAAACTCAAACAGTCTAATTTTGCCGAAATCCTGGCTAGTAGAGGTGTTTTTACCCAAGACAAAATTAAAGAAATTTCCCAGGAATTAGAAGCAATTAGACAGCGCGTTTTACAAACTGTGATCTTTGCCGAGGAGCAAGAAAAATCTCGCGATTTGCAGTGGCGGGTAGAAACTTATTTGAAGCTGACGCCGAAAGAGGAATTGACAGCAGCAGGTATCGGGAGCGATTTCAAAAAAATCTTAGAGGATTCCGATGCTAGTTACGAACAGTTGCGCGCGAGGCTTTCTCCTTACAACCGCGACAGTTTTGTGCAAATTCTCCGAGGTCGCGAAAACTTCGGATTCCAGGAAGTAGAACAGATTGTTCAAGAGTTAGACAGGACGCGAGATGTAGTTTTAGCAGATGCTACAGGTCTGCAAGAAGCAGCGCAAGCCCGACTAGACAACCAGTGGCAAAGAGTACAAGAATACTTGAAGTCTACGGGCAAAGAAGAACTCAATCCCGAAGGCATCAAGCGCGATTTGAAAACGCTGCTGGATAACCCAGAAGCGGGAATGTGGGCCCTGAGAGCTAGAGCTTCTAGGTTCGATCGCCAAACTTTGGTAAAATTGCTATCTCAGCGGAAAGACCTCAGCGAAGACCAAGTAAATCAGCTTCTCGACAGTGCCGAAGAAACTTGGCACGGCGCGCTGCATGCGCCGCAAAAGTTAGCCGAAAAAGCTAAGGATCAGTACGACCAAACCACAACCGCCCTTGCAGATTACCTTCGCAATACTGGCAAATCAGAACTCAATCCTGAAGGGATTAAGCGGGATTTGACAAAACTTCTGGAAAATCCCAAAGAAGGAGCTTTAGCGCTGCGCGGCCGTCTGTCTCAAGTCGATCGCGATACTTTGGTAAAACTGCTTTCTCAAAGACAAGATTTGAGCGAGGAACAAGTCAATCAAATTATCGACCAAGTGCAGGAAACTCTCGGCTCGATTGTGAAAGCGCCGCGCCGTTTGGCAAAACGTGTGCAAAGCCAAGTGCACGATTTTCAGAGTGTTTTAGAAGATTATTTGCGTAATACGGGCAAGGATGAGTTAAATCCCGAAGCCATCAAGCGCGACTTGCAACTGCTGCTGCATGACCCGAAAGTCGGCGCTTACAGTTTGGGCGAGCGCTTGTCGCACATCGATCGTGCTACAGTTGTGTCTCTGCTGTCTCAGCGGCCGGATATTTCTGAAGCAGAAGCCAATCGTATTGTCGATGGAATTTTGTCGGTGCGCGATGAGTTCGCACTGCAAATTCAGAAAATACAGGAGGGTATTCAGTCGGTAATTGACGGGATTCTCGGAAAAATTCGGGATTACCTCAATTCGCTCGATCGCCCTGAACTCAACTACGAAGGCATTACGCGGGACGTGCGGAAGTTATTTGACGATCCGCAAGCCGGATTTGATGCTTTGCGCGATCGGCTGGGTCATTTCAACCGCGATACTTTAGTAGCACTAATGAGTTCTCGCGAGGACATTTCCGAAGCAGATGCCAACCGCTTGATCGACCAAATTGAAAGAAGCCGCAACACCGTCTTGCAAAGAGCAGAACGCTTGCAGCAAGAGGCACAGCTTCGCCTCGAAAGCATCAAACTGCAAGCCGAAAAACAAGCCGAAGAAACTCGGAAAGCTGCAGAAGTTGCCTCTTGGTGGCTGTTTTTCACCGCTCTTTCCTCGGCGGCAGCAGCAGCAGGCGCCGGTGCTTTAGCCGTCATCCGATAAAAAAGACTTTAGTTGCGATCGGATTGCAGATAGTGCCTGATATGAGTTTATACTGATATCAGGCACTAATGTTAGTAAAGGATTTGATCGGGGAGTGGGAACGGGTGTATTTAACTTTTTGGTACTGTTTAAGGTTATTGGTAAGCCCGCTCCTATCGGTTTTTTGAAGATGGTAAACACTGTGAATTTATACATCTTAATTAGCAGTTTGGATTCATTCAAAATAGAAAAGTGAAAAGCCGATTTTTTTGATTGTTGTATATTTTATGGGCAGATGTAATAAATAAAAAGTCGCCGGATATTCATTGCCTCTGCTATGACAATTTTTGAACGCGGTTCAAGCTTCTCGGCTGGATAGGCTTTTAGGCTTATTCCACTACTCCTGCAAGGATTGCTATAGGACAAAAATCAAAAAAGCTGCTGGAATGAGAACATTTTTGCGCGCAAAACTCGATCTGCCAGTCCGCTCTCTCCTCAATACTTTTTTGGTACAATATATAGTTAGGGTTCTCAACCCAGCACGCCTGTTCTCCCAACCGCCCGCCGCCCTGGCTGCGTCAGTATCAAACGCGAACTGTTTTGAGTTCGATCGGCCGTTAATTTTGAAGATGCCGATCGTCAGGTTATAACTTGTAGGTCATTAGGTTGTGCATAATAGGGAACTAAAGCTGTGAAAATACTACACTGACTGTGGGGGGCAAGATACCGGATACCTTGGAACTACCAAGGGCTTTGCTTTCGTCAGCCCAGAACAGTCCCAACACGCAGGCCCTGCGATCGCCAATGCTAAACAACCTACGTCTCAAACCTCTCCTGGCTAGTTGCCTATTAGCACCGTGAGGAGGGCGACGCCATGCAACTCCGAAAAAAAACACTATTAATCATCGGTGCAGCGCTGATCAGCCTGATTGTGGTTCTGTATGCCACTGCATCAACTATTTTGCTGCATGATTTTCACAACCTCGAGGCACAGTACGTCCGCCAGGATGTCGCACGGGCTTTGGACGCATTAGATGATGACTTGTCGAATTTAGACACCAGCGCCCAAGATTACGCCGAGTGGGACGATACTTACTCTTTCGTCGAAACACGGAACGAAAATTTTGTCAAGTCAAATTTCGTCGATTCGACATTTATTTACTTGAGACTAAACTTCTTGGTACTGCTGGACTCCAACGGTAAGACGATCTTCAGCAAAGGTTTCGACCTTAAATCCCAAACCGAAATCCCGATTCCCGAAAGCTTAAAACAGCACTTGACCGAGGCGCTACTAGACTCATCGACAGTGGATGGCGATCGCCCCGCCGCCAAAACAGGCGTCCTCACCCTGCCAGAAGCCAGGCTGCTGATTGCCGCCAAGCCCATCTTCAACAGCAACGCCCAAGGCCCATCGCGGGGGACGCTAATCTTGGGACGCTACCTCGACAGCAGCGAAATCGGTTTGCTTTCAGAACTGACTCACCTGTCAGTGGATTTTAGATTGCCGAGTTTAGATTTTAAAGTGGGAGCCGCGAACTACTCCGGGCACAGCGCCAAGGCGCTGGCTCGCTCTAGGCAGGAGTTGGAAAATGTCAAACTCAAAATTTCCAACCTCAAATCAGTAGAAATTTTAGTCGAGCCACTCAGCGACACCTTAGTCGCAGGATACGCCCTGATTCGCGACATCCACGGCAACCTAGCGTTGCTGCTGCGAGTAGAGACAGATCGCATCATCTACGGCCAAGGTCAGGCTACCTTGGAGCTGTTTACCTTATCAATACTGGCAGTAGGTTTAATATTTAGCGCCATCACCCTGCTGTTGCTAGAAAAATTAGTCTTGGCGAGATTGGCTTCCTTGAGCACCAGCGTCAGCAACATCGCAGCCAACGGCGACCCAAGCTTGAGAGTTCCTATGGCCGGAGCAGATGAACTCGCAAGCTTGGCCGACGCCATCAACCGAATGCTAGAAGCATTGGGCAATTCTCAAGTCGAACGTAATGAAAGCGAAGACCGCTATCGGTTGATGGCCGAAAACTCAACCGACATGATCACCAGACACGACCCCAAGGGCGTGTTTATTTACGTCTCACCCGCCAGCAGGGCTTTGCTGGGATACGAACCTTCGGAACTCATCGGCCGCGTCCCCAAGGATTATTTTCACCCCGACGATTTAGAAACCATTGCCAAAGCTCACTGGAAAGTCCTGGCGCTCCCAGTTACTTACACCGTCAGCTACCGCATCCGCCGCAAAGACGGCAAATACATTTGGTTTGAAACCACCGGCCGCACGATCAGCGATCCCCAAACCGGCGAAGTCCAAGAAATTATCGGCATTTCCCGCGACATCACTGTGCGGAAGCAAACAGAACAAGAACTGCGAGAGAGCGAAGCTGCAATTAAAGCTTTGTATCAAGTGACTTCGGGTCCCCGTACAGACCCGCTCAACCACCTCTCTACATTTGATTTGCGCCTCCAAGAACTGCTGGGAATGGGATGTCGGCATTTAGGCCTGTCGGTGGGAATTTTGTCCTGCATTCAAGGCGACAACTATCAAATAATGGCTGTTGAGTGTCCCGACGGGTCGATAGTCAAAGACCAAATCTATGATCTGGAAAAAACTTTCTGCGTCGCTACGTCAATGGCAAAAGAACCGATCTACTTTGAGTCGGTGCGATTTTCGGGTTTTTCCTTTAACCTTGACGATCGAGCTTTCCCCATTGAAGCTTACATGGGCATTCCCGTCACGGTGGGAGGTGAAGTTTACGGCACTCTGTGCTTCTTTTCTCCGACTCCTGTGACAGAACCGTTCCGAGCTGTAGACAGAGAGTTGATGAAACTGATGGCTCAGTGGGTGGGAAGCGAACTCGAACGCCAGCAAACCGACGTAGATTTGGCAAAAGCTCGCGATCAAGCACTGGCGGCTACTAGAGCCAAAAGCGAATTTTTAGCCACCATGAGCCACGAAATTCGCACTCCGATGAATGGAGTCATCGGCATGACCGGTTTGCTGCTGGATACCCCCTTAACTCGCGAACAGCGCGATTTTGTAGAAACTATCCGCAGCAGCGGCGATGCCTTGCTGACTCTGATCAACGATATTCTAGATTTCTCGAAAATTGAGTCGGGCAAATTGGACTTGGAGGAACATCCGTTTGACCTCCGCACTTGCATTGAGGAATCTCTAGACTTGGTAGCTGCTAAGGCGGCAGAAAAAAAACTGGAAGTGGGTTACTTGATCGATCGTACAGTACCGGCAACGGCGATCGGCGATAGCACCCGCTTGAGGCAAATTTTAATCAACTTGCTCAGTAATGCTGTTAAATTTACCGACGCTGGAGAAGTGGTGGTTTCGGTGACTGCCAAAAAGATTTCAGTGCCGGCGGCTAAGGCTAAAGAACCGCCATTAATTGCTGGCGAACCGGTAGCAATTAACCCAGCATACGAAATACATTTTGCGGTCAAAGATACTGGTATCGGCATTCCGAGCGATCGCATGGATCGGCTATTTAAATCTTTCAGCCAGGTTGATTCTTCAACGAGCCGGCAGTACGGCGGTACCGGATTGGGTTTGGCAATTAGCAAGCGTTTGGCCGAAATGATGGGCGGCCGGATGTGGGTGGAAAGTATGGGTAGTTTCGCGGGCAATCCTCCTGCCGATTTTAGATCATCGGCAGTTTTTGATGTGGGATGGGCAGAATCTTGCGAAATTGCCGAAAAATATGGCTCTGGCAAATCTGTACTCAGCAACAAGCCGATCGCCCAAAATACGAAATCTGTTGGCTCTACTTTTTATTTTAGTACGATCGTTTCTGGCTGCAAGAATTCCTTACCAGTTAGCTTGAGCAATTCTCAACCTGAATTAGCTGGCAAGCGAGTCTTAATTGTCGATGACAATGCTACCAACCGCAGAATTTTGACTCTCCAAGCTCAGTCTTGGGGAATGGTGGCTAGGGCTTCAGCTTCGGCTCGTTTGGCTTTAGATTGGCTGGCTGCTAAAGAAATGTTTGACTTGGCAGTTTTGGATATGCAAATGCCGGAAATGGACGGATTAGCTTTAGCGGCGCAAATTCGCCGGTATCCTGATTGCGAAAAGTTGCCGTTAGTGATGCTAACTTCGATCGGCAGGCAAGAAATTAACCCCCCTTCTATGGAGATGGATTTTGCTGCTTTTTTGAGTAAACCCATCAAACAATCTCAGCTTTACAATGTTTTAATCAATATTTTTGGAGAACAGACAACTGAATTTAAAGGGCAGCGCACTACCGGGTCTTTCTTGCAAACCATACCCGTGCTGGCGGAGAAATTACCCCTGCGGATTCTGTTGGCTGACGATCATTTGGTGAATCAGAAGGTGGCTTTGCAAATTTTACAGCGGATGGGGTATCGCGCGGATGTGGCGGGAAACGGTATCGAAGTGCTCGAAGCTTTGCGCCGGCAGCCTTACGATGTGGTGCTGATGGATGTGCAAATGCCGGAAATGGACGGACTGGAAACTACTCGCCACATCCGCGAGCAATTTTCAGCAGATTTAACTTTAGAAAATGACACGGGAGAATCAGAAGTTTCCGCAACTGATGAGCAATCTAATAATCTAGACTGGACTAAAAATCCCACGGGAGAATCAGAAGTTTCCGCAACTGATGAGCAATCTAATAATCGAAAATCGAAAATCGAAAATCCCAAATCCACTGAGGAATCTAACAATCGAAAATCGAAAATCGAAAATCCCAAATCCACTGAGGAATCTAACAATCGAAAATCGAAAATCGAAAATCGAAAATCGACGAGGCCTTGGATTGTGGCGATGACGGCAAATGCGATGCAGGGCGATCGCGAAGAGTGTATGGCTGCGGGGATGGACGACTATTTGAGCAAGCCGATCGCAATTGAGCAGTTGGTGCGAGCTTTGATCGCGTGTAAATCTCGATCGAACTCCGCATTCGATTGTCTGCAGCCGATTGTTTGTTTGGATGCCACGGCGAAACAGATCGAAGGAACGAGTGAATTAGAAGTGCGATCGAATGTGGCTATTGCGGGAAATCCACAACTGACAATTCTCAATTCGCCGGCAGTCGTCGATAGTGGTGCATCAAATGTCGATCGGGCTTTGTCAGAGAGCCACGATTCCCTGAGTGCCAAGATTATAGAGGGACTGCGAGATGTGGAAGCTTTGGAGGAGGCGATCGAGATTTACCTCGAAACAGCTCCCGAACTGCTGCGAGGCATCTCTATGGCTCTGTGCAACGCCGATCCGCTGGCTTTACGGCGATCGGCTCACTCCTTGAAGTCGATTAGCGGTACTCTCGGTGCTTTTCGCTTGTTTGAGCTGTGCGAGGAACTCGAAATCATGGGCCGCATGGGAACAGAGGCGAACAAGCCTTTATCTGATCCGGCCTGCGCGCTTTTAGAAGAGGTTGAGGCCGAGTATCAAAGAGTTGAAACGGCGTTGAAAATAGAAATGCAGTACAGCGAAACAATGACAGAATAATTAACAACTGATAACTAACTATTGTTCGTGGGTGGGGGAGGGTTTTTGATATGGTTGGTTTTAGGCCTAGGCATTGATGGTTGGTGAAACCCTCCCTAGGATTACAAGCTGTATCGATCGATCAAATCTCTCGCTGCTTGTCGGTGTTTTTCTACCAAACTCGGCGGGGAAAGCACTTGGGCGCTATCCATATATCTGTTCACCCACAGACTAAATTCGTTCAAGGAGCGATCGGGCAAATCGATCTGATAATCCACATAAAGCACTTTGCCAAAACTATCCCTTGGGCCTTCTTTAATCTTTTGTCGCGGATGCCGCCGATCGCCCTCTAAAATAAATCCCACTACTTTCTCAAAAAACCGCACTTTCACTTTTTCCAACTTCAGTTGACCCTGCAATTCTGCCTGCTGTTGCTCTGGCTTGCCCAAGAACAGCCCCCAGCCGTTTTTTAACAACTTTTGAGCTATTTTCAAACGGTGTTCCTGTACGGCTAAACCGCGCCCTTCTGAATCAATAATTTCGCAGTAGTCACTAAAGCGATTCACCCGTTCTACGCTTAAGTGTCCGTTTTCGCAATCTTCGCAAATCAGGTACCAAGCGATATCGTGATAGATCAGTTGCAGGGGCCAGATGCGCCGGAAACCGACTTTGCCTTTACCGTAATAATCGCTTTGACGGTAAAGTTCGATCGCCTGACCCCGAACAATTGCTGTTTCTACGATGTCTAATTTGTGAAATAGGGTATTGCGATATTCTTGGCGATCGCTCATTTCGACAGGATCGGTGTAAATAATCGCACGATTCAGGTGTTCGCGAACGGGATAAAACAATTTACCTTTGAGTTCGATATCTAGTCCGCGCAACAGTTTCGTGAGTTTTTCACAAATTTTGCGGGCTTGGGGATTTCCCTGATATTTGGCTTGAGATGCTATTGCTTGAAATGCGAATAGTAGTTCTTCTCGATTCATTGCGCCGGTACCGAGATAATAGCCGAAGCGATACATTCGTTTGTCGAGGATTCCGTAGTGGCGCAAAGTTTCTAAATCTTTGCGAATTGTGGGAGTTGCGGGATAGTTTTCGGGAAATTCGATGTTGAATTCGGCGGCAATTTTCTGTAATTGAGATTGAACTTCTAGCAAGGCATCGTGATATTTACTGTCGGATGTTTCGGTGTTCGAGTGTCCGATTCCGGGATGGTTTACTAATGTGGCGATGAGGATCATGATGCGATCGAACGTTAGTTTGTCGGCATAGGGGTGAGGGGTTGGTTTTTTGGCCATGATGGGTGGATGGGGTAAAATGCTGAAAAGTCAAGTAAAAGACAATATTGACATAAAAATATATAAATGTTTGAAAGCCATTATTCGGATAGCTTTAGGTTTTGAAAAAAGTTTGATAAATATTGTGAATCTGAAGACATGAAGCTGGCTCGGCTGATATATTGAGTTGAGTAGAACTTAAGCAGTTAGCTACTTGGAACACTACCAGCAGCATTCAGGTGGGCATTGCCCGCCTTAAAATTGAATTTATGTCTGCATACACTGCGATCGCCTTTGCCCCCGTTCAAGGCTTTATCGAGAAATCCCGCAAACTCCGAGATTTATTTGGGGCTTCTTTGATTCTGTCTTATCTGAGTTACAAGCTAGTAAAGCAAGCCGAAAAATCAGGTTTAAATGTCATTTCTCCCGGTTCCCCGAACATCCAGAAAGGAATGCCCAATCGGATACTTCTGAAAGGAAAAGGGGAATTTTCCAGGAATGACGTGACAAATACTCTTCAGAAGTCATGGCAAGAAATATTAAATGAATGTCGAGTTTGGATAGAACGAGAAGTACCTCCTAAAGAAGAATACTTTTGGCAGCTAGAGTGGATGCGATGGGGTTTATACACTTGGGAGATATTTTGGGGACACGGAGATTCGATAGAATCTGCGATGAAGAATTTAGAAACTCGCAAATTGCGTCGCGATTGGACGGCAATTAACTGGATTGGCGACAGTTCGAGTTTGACTGGCACGGATGCGATCGCCTGGCCGCGTTTAGGTTTGGAACATAGAGAACCAGGGCGGCAGCTATCCGATACAGAAAAAGCTGAACTTAAGGATTTCTATCAACGTCTTTCCTGTGTCTTAGAAAATCTTCCCCCAAATGGCGAACCCGAAGGAAAATTTCTTGCACCTAATGAAAGATTAAGTATTCCCGAATTAGTCAAGCGATTAGTAACTCGCGACGAAGATATTGCCAGAAACATTGGGATATCTCCGCTTGAAACAGGATTTAGCGACATTATTCGTGAACCAGAACACTGGACGGGCTGGTTTATGGGAGACGGTGATAAAGTTGGCAAAAAACTTCAAGAAATTGCTCAAAAAGAAGGAGATGAAGGTCTAAAAATTTTCAGCGAAGCCATGCGGAAGTGGGGAAAGGAGTTTATGGAAAATTTCCCCAAAGACAAAGGGCGGATTGTTTACGCCGGCGGTGACGACTTCCTCGGTGTAATTTACAGCAGCAAACCCGAAAAGCCCCCAGAACCTATAGAGGCATTAGAATGGTTAATGGGATTGTCCGATGAATGGAAAGAGCACGGTCAGGATATTAATTTAAGTGTTGGTTTTGTTTGGGCTGGTCACAGTGTGCCGCAGCGAGATATTCTTCAACACTGTCGGGAGGCGGAGAAACGGGCGAAGAGTTTGGGGCGCGATCGCGTTACAATTCGAGTAGTTTTTAACAGCGGTCAATACGTGCAGTGGACTTGTCCTTGGGATTATTTGCACATTCTCAAAAAATACAAAGACCGGGACGGCAAAAGCTGGGATCAAAAGCCAAACTGGAGTCATGTTTACAAAGATTTAGCTCATCTAAAAAATCGTCATGCTATTAGTTTTAATCCCCAGGAAAACAGCCCAGACGATGAATTAGCTTTAGCTCTTTTTCAACTTTACTTTCAAGACGAGAAGAACTTAGAGAAAAACTGGAAGCACATCGTCGGCGATTACCCAAATCCAGAACAATCAAAACAAATTATTTACTGGATTAGTGACCTAATAAATGTGGGATGGCAGCTATGTTCCAATATCTCATCACTATAAGTCCTTTAGGATTTATGTACGGGAGTTCTGGCGGATTTCTATCGCCCGAAAATCTAGTCGGACGTTCTGGGGCAAAATTCCCTCCAGAAGCAGCTACTCTCTCCGGTCTATTTTTCAGCACCAACAAAGTTAAGTCCTATATTTCTCCAAAAGAACTTAGTGATAATTTGTTTGTCGCTGGCCCATTCTGGGCAAAATCAGACGATCCTGAATACTTTTACGTCCCCATTCCTTGGCATAAAGTTGTTGCTAAGAAAGGCGTGGATCAATGGAAAATGAAATCGGGGAAATGGCATCGCGAATTTGAAGATTTAGATCCAGATTATTCCTGGCAAACCGTTAATTCTTGGGATAATTCACCTGCTGTCATTAAGAAAAATGGTGATATTGCTGATATTCCTTGGAAATACGTCCCTATCTTGCATCCAAAAACAAAAGATGACGAACGCTGCACTTTAGCAGAAGATGGTTTGTTTCTGGAAAATTCCGTGCAGATGGATGATGAATGTTGTCTGGTTTATCTCTCAACTCATGCTTTAGTAGATGGTTGGTATCGCTTTGGTGGCGAAAATCATTTGGTTGAAATCAAGAGTATTGAACTGCCTAATGACAGCCCAATATTAAAACTTCTGCGCCAACCAATTCAGCGTTCATTTGCTTTGATCGCGCCGGGGATTTGGGGCTCGAACAAATTTTCATACCGCTATCCCAAAAATGAAGATTTTTCCCAAAAACGACCGGAGATGCTCACAGATAAACCCATTTCTTATCGCTACCGCGCGAAAGGAAAAATGGGACGCGGACGCTATGCTGTTCCTCCCGGAACTGTCTATCTTCTCAGAGAACCTTTAGATAAAACTTGGTGGGAATTCCCCGAAAATTGGTTTCCCAAAGAAGGTTTTAGCCTGAAACAAGTTGGATGCGGTTTGTGTTTGCCAATTGAAATTCAAGGAGTTGAATAATGTACAAAAAAGCTTACGGTATTATTGAAACCCTTGCTCCTGTTCATGTGGGAGCAACGGCTGGTGAAGAAAGCGGTAACTTAAACTTAATTTTCCGCGACCAGTTTACTCAAACTGGCATTATTCCCGGTAGTTCGATTCGGGGAAGATTGCGATCGGAAATCCGCCGTAGTCTGGGAGAAGCTGAAGCTAATAAATGGTACGGTCAGGAAGCAGAATCCGGGAAACCAGACAGTACCACTGAGTCGGTAGTTAAGTTTGAATACGCTTCGCTGCTGTGGTTGCCAGTATTTTGTCCCGGTCAACCAATTGTTTGGGTAACTTGTCCTCGTTTGCTGAAACGCTATCAGCGAATTGCTGGAGATTATGTCAAGCTAAAAGATGGTACATCCCTCAAATCAGCTAAACCTCCAGCTAATTATACAGGTTCTCAAACCTTAAAAGCTCTCGACGTAAATGGCAAACCAAAGCTATTTTTTAACTTTGGCTTTTTAACAGTTGAGAAAACTCAGGATTTGTCTGCTTGGTTTCCTTTAGGAGAGGAATTGCCAGCCGTTGTTGTGGCTGACGATGAAATTGCCATGATTCACGATATGGCGTTATATCGTCAGAGTCGAGTTGCCTTAGACAAAGAGGAAAAAAAGGCTAAAAAAGGAGCTTTTTTTAATACTGAAGCTTTGCCAGAAGGCACAATTTTAGTATTTCCGATCGCCATCAAAGACAACCAAGAGACATGGCAACCTTTTGGCGCGTCTACTGGCACAGATATTTATCTCGGCGGTTTAGAGTCAATTGGTTTCGGTCACTGCTATCTAACCTTAAAGGAGGTATAATTTATGGCTTGGGAATCTTACAAATTAGACCAAGAAGCTCACGATTTAGTTGTCAAATATCGTGACAAAAAAGACGCTCTCAATCAAGCCTACAAAATGCGCGTTGCAGTTGCTTACGGTTTAGAGCGATTTTGGGGAGAACAGTTTCGGTTAGTCAAGGATCGAGATAAGGCTGATTATTGGCGGGATACTTGGAAGGCGCTAGTCAAAATTATGGCAAATGCGGGCGTTAAAATTCCCAATGATAATGTCAGTTCTGACGATACAGCAGCCATTAAAATTATGGCCAATAAATTGTGGGATTTTCCTATAGAACAGCGGAAAGTAGCTATAGCTGTGCTGACTCAACTTTGCGACAGTATGGTTTGGTGGACTCAGCGCTACAAACCTACTAATAGTAACAGCAATTCGGGAGGTGAAGACAATGAGTGATAGCGATGATATTCCTTTGATGTTTCGCGCCCAAATAGAAGGGCGCTGTCAGATTCAGCGCTTAATTCCCAAGGCACCTAGACAACAAGCTTATGACTGGGCTAAAGAATGGATCGCTGGTGTTTCCAAAGAAGTTCCCGACTTTGACTCAAAGACAATTCAAACTAAAGCGTTTAAAATCACTTGGCGATTTGTTTCTAATAGCGGTCAAGATGAGGGAGTCATCCGCCCTGTGACTGGTACAAAAGGTTGGCCGTTATATCCCGGTGCTAGTATGAAAGGCGCGTTCTTGCGTGCTTGCACTGATGAACAAGCAATGAAATATTGCGGCGGTCAACTTTCCCAAAAAGACACGAAACCTGGAATTTTACGCTTTCATGGTGGCTATCCCGCAGATGGAGACTGGACTAAAAAATCTCTAGTAGATGTTGTTCATCCCCAAGAGGATTGGCAAGTTAAAAAGAATGGTAGCCACAGTGCTTTTATCCAGATATCTCTGCATCAGCCCACTTTAGTTTTTGGCATTTCCAGCACAGTAAAAGTCAGCGAGGAAGAATGGACAACTATCTGGGAAATTTGGGAAAAAGCAATGGAACGTGGCATTGGTTCTAGGGTGAGCGCTGGTTACGGTCAACCGAGAAAGCACGGGAATAGTAATCTGCTCAGCATACAGTTAAAAGGTCAAGGTTTAGCATCTCAGTTAATAGACAAAACAAGCGAATTTCGCCCGAATATGTTTAAAGCTGCTTTGCGGGGTCATACTTTGCGCCTATTCAGCGGCCTTACTGATGAAAATTCTGCTGAAGAATTGACTAAAGAACTATGGGGGGGATTTGCAGGTAAAAACGGGGCAATTGTTGGCTTACTGGGAATTGCATTTAATGCTGTAGAATTAGATTTAGATAGCTATAGCTACGGCACGAATGTCATGCCTACTTATGAGCTAGTGGACGGAACGCTGAATATTCTTTGCATGACGGCTAAGGCTGAACAACAAAGAAAAAACTTGAAAGTCTTGATTCCTCAACTGATAAAATTCTCTCTGCTATTTGGAGGTTTTGGTAAATCGTGGCGACGAGTTGACCATCGCCTCTTTTTTAAAGAGTACGTAACTGGTAATCATAACCCGATGATTGGGTGTCATTGGCAGTTTGGAGAAAAATCAAATAGTCTCTGCTGTCCTGTGAATGAATTGAGTGATATTACTAATTTTCTGAATAGTTTTCAGAAAAGTCTAAAACAGTGGGTAAAGTTAAAAAAGAAAACACTGAGTAGTTCAATCAGCAGTTGGCGGGAAGCATGGCATCCAAAAAAAGTTGAAGTTTGGGGTCGAATTGCTAAAAATCAGCTAGATAGTAAAGCTGTTCGATGGTTCCACGGCCCGTACTTGGGATCGCAGTCAATTAAAAAATCAGTGCTAACTGGTGAGATGAGTCAAATAGGCTGTATTTGGCATCGAATGTATCCGCGCTATACTACTACAAATGGTCAACTACAATCTACCAAAGAGTATGTGGAATTACTGACTATTTTCCCTGATGAATCCGAATCAACTGAAGATTTTCTTGACTATTTAGATAGCACTAGCGACTTTATCAAACTTTGGCCAATTGAGGAATAATTATGAATATCTGGATTGTGACAACTGGCAGCAGCGATGTCAAGCTCAAAACTGATGAGCACTGGGGGACTTTGTTTAGAAAGGTGAGAAGTCAATTATATAACCGTCAGTTTACACCTACACGACCGCCTAACACTGATGATGACGAGCCTTTCATTGTACCAGCTAGAGCGATGGGGATGGTTTATGGAACGCAGTTAACCGATGAATATTATCAGGATTTGCACTTTCCGCTGTTGGATGCTTTTTCGGCAAAGCTTTTAGAGAAAGGTAAAACACATCCTGACAGAATAATTGTGATTTTGACTAATCAGGAAGTAGTTTTTGATGATCAAGAAAGAACTATAGACAAAAGCCCCTATTGGCAGGATACTTGTACTCTAAAGCCGATATTTGAACGGTATTTTCTGGAAAGGATGTCTAAAGTTAAATCAATTGATTATTTGGAATTAAAACCAAAATCTAAAGATGAGGGATTAGATAATTGGAATAAAGCACTGTTGCTGGTTCAGCAAGTTTTATCTAGTTTAGAGTTTGACAAAAATGCAAATGTCTATGTTAGCCATCAGGCGGGAACTCCAGCTATTTCTTCGGCTGTTCAATTTGATTGTTTAGCAAAGTTTGATAAAAAAGTCAAGTTTCTAGTCAGCAATGAGTATGAAGAAAAGCTAGCAGAGAAGGGTGATTTCATAGAAAGCTCTACTTATTTACAGGGGATGAAAATTCAAGAAGCAAAAGCGCTATTAAAGCGTTATGACTATTCTGGAGTAGAGCGCATTTTAAACCCTTACTGGAAAGATTCTTCTGATCCGCTATTGGTGGAAATTCGCGATTTGTTAGGAATGGCGGTGCAGTGGAATTTTGCTAAGTTTGAAGATTTTGGTAATGCTAGGGGAGAGGTTGCAAAAGAGCGTGTTAATCAGTGGTGGTGGATGGGTTATGAAGCTGCTTATTTGGGAGTAGTGCGTCTCAGACAGGGAAACACTGTTGAGGCTCTATTTCACAGTTTTAGGGCTGTGGAAGGATTGATTAAAGAATGGGCATTAGATAAGTATCAGCCACAAATTCAATACTCTAATCCCAAGCAATCAACTACAGCATATATCCATGATGTAAATCTGCCTCAGAATTTACGATATTGGTTTAATGCAAATAGAAATGATAGGTACAATAATGTGGGTTTGTTTGGTAAAGCATTATTTACTTTACTGGAAGCGTCTTATCCAAAGAATCAATGGGATAAAAATGTAGATATCCAAGTAGTTGCTGGCAATACCATAGATGAGAGAAATGTGACTTTTCATTCCTTGCGTGGATTGCAGGAAAATGATGTTTTCAAAGCTTGGAATACTGACAATCGAGAGAAATGGGAATCACGAGTTTTGGGCTGTTTAAATTTTGTTTCAAATCAAAACTTTGTTTCGTTAAAATCGGCGAGTTTGATGGCGAAGGTGCATGACGAATTAGTTGATGCGATCGACCATTACGAACTGCAAAATTAAGCCAATAAATCTACCACTATTTCACCGATCCGCCGGGGGTTAAAAACCCCCGTCTCATAGCAAAAGTCAGTTGAAACTGACTGCACAATCCCACCTATAAACTCCCCAGTCCTCTTTGAGAGGACTTGAGCTTTGAGCCAGGGTTTTTAACCCCTGGCGGACTTTGAGCCTAGGTTTAAAACCCCCGGCCGCCTCACAAACTTAACTAAAATTTTCACCTTCAACCACTATCTACAACTAAACTTTACTATCCATATTCAACCCAAAATAACACAACTATGTACATCACATCTCGCGCATCCACAATCCGCAACTTTTCCCTAGCCGCCGTCAATGGCACCATCACTCTCATCATTCTCCTAATCGCACCCCTGGGATTAGCGGCCGTAATTTCTAACACATTCCTAGTCACAGTAGCCACTTTTTTCGCATCCACCGTCGCTGACCAAATTGTTCGCTACCTCCAACCTTCTCGCGCCCAAGAAATCCCAAATTCGTTAGATTCTAGCCCGGACTATTCGCAAATTATCCCACGGGATTCGCAAAGTTTAGAACGGAAATAAATTGCTCTATCTTGACCAAAATTCTGTAGGGGCGGGTTTTACAAACAATATTTGAAACTCACCAACCATCTACATAAACCCGCCCCCACACAGCCAATAATCTCCATCAACCTTGATTTATATAGAATGCAAAAAATATAGATTGAGATTTGTTGTTGGGTGGGGGCGGGTTTATTTGTTCTGTCAATTATTGGCGATTATTGTTGGTGAACCCGCCCCTACGATGATTCAAATTGAGATTTGTTGTTGGGTGGGGGCGGGTTTATTT
>NZ_JAUBTR010000028.1:1501-4668 GCF_036705045.1 Microcoleus sp. BR0-C5 | reverse complement strand
TGGCGATTATTGTTGGTGAACCCGCCCCTACGATGATTCAAATTGAGATTTGTTGTTGGGTGGGGGCGGGTTTATTTGTTCTATCAATTATTGGCGATTATTGTTGGTGAACCCGCCCCTACGATGATTCAAATTGAGATTTGTTGTTGGGTGGGGCGGGTTTATTTATTCTATCAATTAGTGGCGATTATTGTTGGTGAACCCGCCCCTACGATGATTCAAATTGAGATTTGTTGTTGGGTGGGGGCGGGTTTATTTATTCTATCAATTATTGGCGATTATTGTTGGTGAACCCGCCCCTACGATGATTCTGGCAATAGCGGTTTATTTTTGATTCCTTATGCGTACCGTCTATGTTTCTCAGCCCGGTTGTTACGTTTCTTTGCACCAAGAAATGCTGGTCATCAAAAAAGGCGAATCTGTGCTGGGTGAAGTTCAGCTTCCTTTGCTCGAACAACTGCTCATTTTTGGTCAATCTCAAGTCACAACTCAAGCAATTAGGACTTGTCTGTGGCGGAATATTCCGATTGCTTATCTTTCGCGGATGGGTTACTGTTACGGGCGGATTCTTCCGATCGAACGCGGTTATCGGCAACTCTCTCGCTATCAGCAACAGTTGTGTTTTGCCGATCGCCTGCAAGTAGCCAGACGCATTGTGCAGGCTAAGCTGAAAAATAGTCGCGTGATCCTGATGCGACAGCAGCGCCGACAAGCTTCTGATGTGATTGTTTTTGCAATTAACTGTTTGGAACATTTAATCAAAAAGGCTGGGGAAGCTGAAACTATTGAGAAGTTGATGGGGATGGAAGGTGCGGGGGCGGCTCAGTATTTTTCGGCTTTTGAAGAGTGTTTGAGCAATCCTGATTTTGTGTTTGTGGGTAGGTCGCGCCGCCCTCCGGGTAATCCGGTTAATGCTATGCTCAGTTTTGGCTATCAAGTTTTGTGGAATCATTTGTTGAGTTTGATCGAGTTGCAAGGGCTCGATCCTTATTCGGCTTGTTTGCATCAGGGAACTGAACGCCATGCGGCTTTGGCTTCGGATTTGATTGAGGAATTTCGGGCACCAATTATTGATACTTTGGTTTTTTATCTTGTCAATAACGGCATGATGAAAGCTGGCGAAGATTTTGTTTTCCGCAATAGTGGCTGTTTTCTCAATGATTCTGGGCGGCAGAAATTTTTGACAGCATTTTTGCGGCGGATGGAAGAGGGTTTTACTAATAATTCTGGGGACAGCCAACCTAAATGGGATTTGCTTAACCAGCAGGTGAAAGCTTTCAAGCAGTTTGTATACAACCCTCTTGAGCTTTATCAACCTTATCAAATTCGATAAAGTATGCTGCTTTATATCGTTGTCTACGATATTCCGATCGACAAGCGGAGGCAAAAGGTGCATGACTTGCTCAAAGGTTATGGCAAGTGGGTGCAATATTCTACTTTTGAGTGTGTGCTACCCACTGCGAAGTTTGCAGAACTCCAGCGGCGACTCGGAAAGTTAATCAATTTAGATGAGGACAGTATTAGGTTCTATCCTGTGTCGGGGCATACTTTGGGCAATGTTCAGACTTGGGGGGTGGGCCCACCTCTCACTGAATTGCCTGGGTCGGTGATTATCTAATATCACTCGCGAGGGCTGAAAGAAATGGCTGTGATGACGGAAGTTCGTCGGAGCCTTCGATATACTGCCTTGTAAGGGTTTCAGGTATTAGTAACATAGGTTGGGAGGGTGTTTGTACAGAGATTTTTGGGAGTCCTCGCAAATGGCCTCTGGACATCTTGCGCTGTATGAGGTTTAATATAGAGGACTCCCCACTCGTTGGGGAAACTAATTGAATGGAAACGATATATTCTTGCACTAAGTAGGTTTGACCGTCTCTCCTCCCCACTCGTTGGGGAAACTAATTGAATGGAAACTATGAAACTCCTAACTTCACAATCTTGGTTTGATACTCCCCACTCGTTGGGGAAACTAATTGAATGGAAACTCAAATAGTTACTTTTCCTCTTACTCGTTATGACGATATTATCTCCCCACTCGTTGGGGAAACTAATTGAATGGAAACCCACCTTTTGACGATATGATCTGCAAATGCTCGAAAAACTCCCCACTCGTTGGGGAAACTAATTGAATGGAAACTTAATCTCTAATACTCCACCTTTACATTGAATATAAATCGTAGTATCAGACTCCCCACTCGTTGGGGAAACTAATTGAATGGAAACTCCATTTTTGTCTATGTAGTGACTTTCACTAGATTTTCTATCACCTCCCCACTCGTTGGGGAAACTAATTGAATGGAAACTTGGTTGGCTCTTTCTGTGCAACAACCGGATTGGGAAATTCTAACTCCCCACTCGTTGGGGAAACTAATTGAATGGAAACGGGGACGTGGGTTTCCGTAGAATTTAATATCTTCCTCCCCACTCGTTGGGGAAACTAATTGAATGGAAACGACCGTGCTATCAGTAACGGATTGCTCGATGTGACAGACATGGGACTCCCCACTCGTTGGGGAAACTAATTGAATGGAAACATTATTATTAAACCCCTGTTCTCCAAGCATAAACTCCCCACTCGTTGGGGAAACTAATTGAATGGAAACTCTCTACTTTGTCCCAAGCGTGACTTGGGGATTCACAGAGCTCCCCACTCGTTGGGGAAACTAATTGAATGGAAACTTAAGTATCGAGAATTAACTTGGGTCCGGTTACAGTTTTTTGTAACTCCCCACTCGTTGGGGAAACTAATTGAATGGAAACTACATAAAACACCTTCTTTTGTCATCCAAGTAATGCTTCCACTCCCCACTCGTTGGGGAAACTAATTGAATGGAAACCTCCAATAGCGCTCATCTCCATAACTTCCGGTAGTTACGTTAATGTAATCAACTCCCCACTCGTTGGGGAAACTAATTGAATGGAAACATTTATGCGACCCGCTTATTTTGCACGTTGTTAGCTCTCCCCACTCGTTGGGGAAACTAATTGAATGGAAACCTGTAGCGACTAGGAACGTTAGGAATTCTGAATGCGTATCCGTCTCCCCACTCGTTGGGGAAACTAATTGAATGGAAACGCTAAAACAAAATTAGTGGAAGTCTTCTATTAATGCGACAGTTTAAGGGAAACCATAAATAGCTGTTGACAAAAGACTAGATTTCTAATAG
>NZ_JAUBTR010000028.1:0-1401 GCF_036705045.1 Microcoleus sp. BR0-C5 | reverse complement strand
CGGGTTTATTATATTGTTGGTTTCTGACATAGATGGTTGGTGAAACCCGCCCCTACGATAATTGGGGTACATACGATGGTCTGTAGGGGCGGGTTTTACCAACAATATAAGATTGACCGCAAACAATCTGGTAAACCCGCCCCCGCACAGCAGATAATCCAGATTGACCGTAGGGTGCGATCGCATTTCAGAAATGTAGATTCGGATTTGTCGGTGGGTGGGGGCGGGTTTTTGAGATTTTTGGTGTGAGGCGATTATCGTTGGTGAAACCGGCCCCTACGATAATTTGGGGAATTTGGATGGTGATTTTTTACCGCCCAAGCGGGGGCGGGTTTATTATATTGTTGGTCTTAGGCCGAGTTGGTGAAACCCGCCCCGGAGGGCCATCGACGCAATGTTACAGTACGATCGACTGTATGTAAGATTTGCCATTCCATGCGATCGACAGCGGACTAGATTCATTAATTTTGACTGAATTATGAGGATATAATTCATCTTTTCCCCACGACAAAGGATTATTAATGATGTATTCGCGAATGGCAAATAATGATTCCTCATTGCGGATGATATGTTCGTAATAACCGCGTTGCCATACCGATACGCCAGTCAAATATCGCATTTGGTTAATTCGCCGCGCTGAAGATGTTTTCAAACCCCGCACAATTTCCGATAAAGGATGGATTTTTGATTTTTTCAGCGCCAATTTATCGGATTCTGTATAATTTATTTCTCGGCTGTCTTTCAAAACGATAATTCCGTGGACGTGATTTGGCATCACAATAAAATTATCTAATGCCACATTTTGATAACGTTTGGGAAGAATGCTCCAATTGAATAAAACTGTTTTACCATAGGGACTCAATTGCATTGTATTATCAATAACTTCGCCGAATAAACATTCACGCTGCCAACTGCAAATAGTGATAAAATACGCACCGGGAGTCGTATAATCATATCCAGGCAGGCGAATTGAGCGGCGGTGGTGTTTGTTGCGATCGTATTTCATAATTTCTTTCCTAAAAACAGAGCCGGTAGGGGCGGGTTTCACCAACAATATTTGATGAATACAAACAATTTATATAAACCCGCCCCCGCCCAACCAATAATCTAGATTAACCCGATGTGCGATCGCCAAAACAGAGCCGGTAGGGGCGGGTTTCACCAACAATATTTGATGAATACAAACAATTTATATAAACCCGCCCCCGCCCAACCAATAATCTAGATTAACCCGATGTGCGATCGCCTCCCAAAAATGTAGATTCCGATTTGTCGTTGGGTGGGGGCGGGTTTATTATATTGTTGGTTTCTGACATAGATGGTTGGTGAAACCCGCCCCTTGTATCTTAAAAGAGTCAGGCGATAGATCGCTACGTCAGTCAGTTGATCGAGCCGTCAATC
>NZ_JAUBTR010000141.1:0-6371 GCF_036705045.1 Microcoleus sp. BR0-C5 | reverse complement strand
GCACAGATATTTTTCCTACAGTGAAGGTATGAAAATCCTTAGTCATCAAAGCCAGAACTGCGGAATGTGGGTTTAAACTTCCCCAACGGAAAGACGCTGTAGAGTGTCGAGTTCTCAACGAGCATTCTGCTTACGAGACGATGGAGAGTTCGTCAGTGACTTGAATCCGACCTTTGACCAGGGAGCGAATCAAGCGATCTAGCGAGCCGCGTTCTTCTTCGCTGATGGACTCATCGAGGATGGCGGCCATCATGCCGTAGCGGTCAGCTTTAGTGAGGCGGTGAGTATCGGTGACAGTGGCAATTAATTCGTTGATGGCGCCTGGGAGAAGGTTGAGTGGAGACATGGGATTGTTTTGAACTCGACACCTTAATCATCGCCTTGTTTCCCTTAAGAGCAAGTGATAGTGCTGCTATTTTTCCGTGATAATACCGAAGGTGTTGGGTAAGCCACGTCCGTGTTACCAGTGATGGAAATCACAGTAACTTAGTGGAACTGTGGAACAACTAGAACTTTTAGCGCTGCTGAATTTAGGTACGATTGAGGCGGTGAGCAATTCATAAAAAATAATTCAACCCCAGTCGTATTCAGCAATATTCACCTCGCGCGATCGCACTTATCATGGCTCGATACAGCAACGCCCGATGAAAGCTTAGCTCCTAAAGTGTCGGAAAAACCCACACCCTGCGTTTTTCCACACACTCGCCTGTACCTCCTTTCCCTCATCGCTACAGACCGCCAATAATGCTTCGGCTGCTGCGCCTGAATTTATGCGGATGCAGCGATCGCGCTGTATGACGGTCAGCCGAGGAACGGGCTAATTTTGTCCAGTCCCGTCTTCAACCCAGCGACGGATGCTGTGTATTCTACGCCCGAAGTGAGCTGGACTACCACGTTAAGAAATACCCCCGACCGATGCAGCAATGCAGTATTTGCGGCAAACTCTGTGGTATCGGGTCGAGTTTACCAAGATGAAGATAGAACGGCACGGACAAGCCAAAATACTCACGCAACAGGAAATCGAGCTTTTGTTCAACGAAGGTTTGCAAACCGCTCGCGATCGCACGCTGTTCGGAGTTTGTCTCTACACCGCCTGTCGGATTGCCGAAGCTTGTTCCCTAGAAGTCATCGATATTTACACTGCCAGAGGTACAGTCCGACCTACAATCAACTTCCGCAAGGGCAAAACCAAAGGCCAACTCCAAACCAGGACGATTCCGGTCATTGAAGATTTGCGAAGTCTCCTGACATCTTGGCGTTCCCACGCCGGCCAGACTTATTTATTCCCCGGCCGCCACCCTTCGCATCATTGGAAGCATCTGCACACCAACTCAGCGGATCAGATTTTGAGAGAAGCGTTCGAGCGAACCGGCATCGAGGGAGCCTCCACCCACAGTTTTAGGAGAACGGCTCTCACGCAGATGAGCAACGCCGGAATTCCGCTGCGGATTATTCAAGAAATCAGCGGTCACAGTAACCTCGAACAGTTGCAGCATTACTTAGAGGTGAAGCCGGATCAAGTCAAAGGAGCGATCGCGAGTCTTTCCATGCTTTCCTACACGGGGAAACCTACATTTCCCCCTGTAGAGGATGAATTGTCTGCTGTGCCGTTACCAAGAGAGCAACTGTCACAACTGTCACAACCCGAAGCAGACTCTTGGCCTGAAGAAATTCCCGATTGGTGAGCGAGCAATTTTAGATTTTAGATTTTAGATTTTAGATTTGGGATGCAAGGATTAAAGTCACGCATCAAGAGCATCGAGTGCCGATCGCTTTCTTTCCCAAGGCAGAAGCCCTAACCCCTGGATTTGTTAAAATCGTTGGTCATGTGGAGCGGGTGCATCTCCAAAACCTGCTTTTAGGAGAATTGTTGACAATGTGGCTAAAATTTGGTGTTGCTCTCAGTGGCGAACTGACGAGCATTGATGAGGTTGTGCGCGGAAAAACTCAGCTAACTTGTCTCTACTGCGGTGGCGGATTGACAGCAAAAAAGGGGTCAGTGAAAGAACATCACTTCGCGCACACTGAGGAAACTTGCAAACCAGTCTCGCAGCGGATTAAAACCAAAGCGTTTCCCTCGCTGCCCCTCTACGATAATTTCAACGTGCAACTTAAGGGAGAGGAATTGGAGCAATTGAAAGTGCTGTGGAAAGAGTACGGCGCACAAAATTACGCCGTCCCCAAAGATTTGGTAAACTTTCGGTGGCAGTTGAAAGGATTGTTGGAATCAGAGGGATCTCGCTCTTATCAGTTTACCGACTTGGGCAAAATCCCCGTCGGCGCTCTTCCCCTGGCGCTGTTCAACCAAGTCCAGGAACCTTTGCTGCTGTCGGAGTTGATGAAGTTAGAAGGCTCTGTAGAGATTGCTTTATCTGCGGGGTTATCTTGTTTGGAAGAACGGCGGGCTGATTTGCTGATTTATCGAGCGCAGCTTCGTCGGATTATGGTGAACTCGCTCTACTTTCTTGAGGTCAAAGCGGACGGTCACTGCTTCTATAAAATTGGGGTGACAACTCGATCAATCGAGGAACGCATCGCCGAAGTGCAGCGGGATGTCAGAGCGCATTACTCGGATGTGGTTGTCAATTTGCTGGGATTGTGGGAACACCGGGGGAATGTGGAGCTGTACTTCAAACACCGATATCAACCCTTTAATTACCGCATTGGCAAGCTGACAGAGTATTTTGTGTTTCCTGATGTCAAAGCCGTGCTGAACGATTTGTACGAGATGGAACCCAAAGTGTTGAGTGAGGTTGATGTGGATGTTTTCAGCTTGTACGATCGCCCTCAAAAAACATCATGTAAAAAAGCATCTCTAAAAACAAATAGGAGTAAGCAAAGTTGAAACAGATACAGCATTTATTATTAGTTGCTACCCGACAATAAGAATGAAAGCTGCTATTGAGATTTCCTCTATTTTTGGTACTTCGGCGAATGTAACTTTAACACTCAAACCTCTCTATTTGTGATTAATTTCATCTAAATAGCCAGCAGATTGATTTATCTTGTACTTGGACACAGGTCACGGCCAGTTGGCGGTTTATGGCGCGCTTGTAGCTCTCTTCTTCAGAAATCCGTTGTAAGGTGGCGGGATGGCGGAAATATACCACACCGCAGACACCATCTATGCTCATGCTATCCTCGGCACAAGGTTTTTCTCCGCGCCCTTGTAATCCCCACGTCATTTTTGTTTGCCCGCCATCTTCCCAACGCAAAGTCCTTCCTCCGCCTCCGGCCCAAGAAACCGACTCATAGATGCAGGTTTGCTTAAGTTCTACCTTGTCTTGGCGAAGCAACCAACAGGAAACAGATGCTCCCTCAATTTTGCCTGCGCGTGCAGGTGTGGCAACAATGCCCAGTGCTAAAATCGGTAGGAAAACAGACAAAGTTTTCACATTTTTATCCACGGTTAACATATTCGGAAATAAGGGGAGTGTCAAGCTTAGCAAGTTCTATTGTCACCATGACCAATCTATTACCAAACTTGTTGCCGAGCGCCACCAATACGCCAATTTTTATCGAGTCATGTTTGGTTTCACATTACCTGCTGATTCACAAGCAAGGACGTGACAGACTCAACCCAACTTACAGCGAAGGGCGATCGCACTCGTTCCTGCTCTGCGAAGGCTCCGCCTCAAGCAAGCGGTAGGTTGCGACATAGGTTAATCTTGGAGAAGACCGATATAGGGGGTGGTATCCAGCAAAAGTGACAGATAACACCCAAGAGCCCGGACTTAACCTGCTTTCGTTTCTGTTTAATTCCTTAAAACTAGGGTGTTATCTAGCAGAGCTGACGGATAATCCACCCCCCGGTAAAGGTGTTATACAGCACATCTGTTGAATACTGAAGTTTCTACTGTCCCGGTTTAAACGGGTAGCCACGATGCTGATTAAGCAAACAAAAACAGCCCTAAGTTCCCTAGGTTATGAACTAGATTGCCGTGAGGAGGCTTTTGGTTATCTAAGGAATTCTTCCGATGTACTCGGACAGCCAGAGCAATTGCGACGGAGGATGCAACAAGACGGTTACTTATACTTAAAAGCCTTTCTTAACTCTCAAGAGGTTTGGCAAGCTCGTCAGGAAATTGCAGCTTGTTTAGCTGCTGAGGGAAGTTTGGAACTTGAGTGCCCTGTTCTAGATTGCATCGCTAAACCTGGATTAAACATACATTTCCGTCCCGATTTAGCAAGCAGGAGTTCAACACTGAAAACACTGCTTTATTCGGGACGGATGATGGAATTTTTTGGATTTTTTTTAGGCGGTCAAGTCCGGCATTACGATTACACCTGGCTTAGAGCCGTCGCCCCAGGAAAAGGAACTTACGCTCATTGTGACATTGTGTATATGGGACGGGGAACTAACAAACTTTACACGGCTTGGACTCCATTAGGTAATATTCCTTGGGAATTAGGGGGGTTAATGATTTTGGAAAATTCTCATCGTCTAGAGACTATTAAAAATAGCTATGGATGTAAAGATGTCGATCGCTATTGTGCTAACAGAAAAACGGCTGATTTGTATGCCTCCAATCAAAAAGGGTGGGATGGAGCCTTATCCAAAAACCCGGTTTCTTTGCGCTGTAAATACGGAGGACGTTGGTTGAGTTCCGAATTCGAGGCTGGAGATGTTCTGATTTTTGGTATGTTTACCATTCATGCGAGTTTGGATAACCATTCTCCTTCTATTCGACTCTCCTCGGACAGCCGTTATCAATTGGCATCGGAACCAGTGGATGAAAGGTGGGTTGGCAGTAACCCTATTGGTCACTCTACTGCTGCTAAGCAAGGTCAGATTTGCTAGAAGAAGACTTTAGTATTGTGTGTTTGAATTTAAGTTTAGTCGCTCCGCATCGCTACCGCACCGAGTTCAGCTCTGGGCTATCCTAAAAGACACTTGAACCTCTTACTTTTTTGGGGAGTAAGCCCGGAGTTGATGGAACGTCCCCCAACCATTCCATTGGCCGTCGGGTGGCTCCCAATACTTGACATATCGAGCACTCATCGGGGGAATTGCAACATCAATATCAAGTTTATTGAAACTGGTATTTGGAGAGTAAGGATGGACTATCTCAGAAGCTAATCGCCAAGTTTTATTATCGGTTGAAACCTCAACGCGAAAGGTTAGTGAATTCTTAAATGCACCATCCCAATCAATATTGTAGCCAACACCGTTGAGTGAATAAACCGCACCTAAATCGACAATTTGAAAGGTGCCAGTACCTTGATTGGTTCCGTTTCCCCACCGCCCCAGTTTTGGATAATTCGTTGTTGTTTGGTAATCAGCCGGATCGTTAGCATTAGCCCAGCCGGGATAGGTAATCCCTCCGTTTCTGGCAATCACTGGTTTGCCAGCCGCTACGTTGGTGCCTAATATCGGCTTCGACGAAGTAATATTGCTTGGAGATGCTGATTCCACTGCTGGCGGTGGAAGTGTAGGGGTGTTTGATACTTGTTGAATCGATTGAGAACAGCCAGCCACAGCTCCCGTAGCGAGGAATATCCGAGCAAACCAGGCACACGATTTTTTCATGATTTGAGGAGGGACGATTGCCCCGGCAAATTAGGGATATTATTCAAGGATATGCTCGCCTCAGTTCTGGGGGAAACTAAAACCGAACCAAAAACCCAAACCCAACCCGCAACCCCCACAGGTAGGCCATGCCCAAAATCCATGAGTGCGATCGCTTTTATGCCAGGAGGAGACGGTATTCTGAGTAATGGGAACAAAAGCGATCGCCCTATAGAGAGATGAGCTTTGACGTTTATGGCAAAACCCAAAAGGTATCCAAAAAATTGGCGAGAGATTGCGCTCTCAGTGAAAGAAAGTGCGCTCTGGCGCTGTGCTAAGTGCAACCAACAATGCCTCAGACCCGGTAAACAAAGTGGCTTAACCAAATCCGAACGTTGTTCCTTAACTTTAACAGTGCACCACCGCAACCGGATACCAGAGGATAATCGCCCAGAAAACTTAATTGCTCTTTGTACCGCCTGCCACCTTTCTTATCACAATCGCGGTCAATCAAACGTCTCGCCTGGACAATTATCGCTGTTCCCCGATGATGGCATTGACTGGGATATGATGGATTGCTCTCTGGAATCGGCAATTGAAAATATCAAAGAATATTAAAGAATTAGTAGAACTGCTTCAACCCTTGCAGCAAGAAGATAAAAATCTGCACGGAACACGCACAGATTCTCACCAATACAAACTGAGGCCAACGCTTGCGGAAGCAGAGTTGCAGACTTTCGAGCGGAAACATCAAATCAAGCTGCCCGAAGATTACCGTACCCAATTTAGGAATGAAAATTTAATAACTTTAGCGTCTGCTAAATAGTCGGAACTGCACGATAATTCCATTTGGGTAGGTACT